>JADFQA010000003.1 GCA_022562055.1 Acidobacteriota bacterium
GCGGCTGCCTGCTCATCAATTGACCACAATTTTCGAATGGCTGAACCGTGAATGTGATTCGCGGCCGATTCAAGCACGGCATCTTTCAGTGGGTTCAGCGGAGGGTTCGTTGCCAGACTAAGAGCCATCAACGCTTCGCCAGGGTTCTCTGTGCCTGGAACCGCCTCGAGGGCGGAGAGAACTTTGTACGTGTCCAGATACACTGGGATTTCGCTTTCGAAATCGATGAGCAGGTCGTGTTCGTTGCGGTCCTGGAACACGGTTGCTGACGAGAAGGCCAATCTTCCTCCGAGCATCCAGATGCATCGTTGTGCTACCCAGCCGCGCAAGATGTCGGTGAAGCGGAACGTGACGTTGCACGGCATGTAGAGAAACGGAAACGCTAGCTTTCTCCAGAACGTGTTTTGCGAGTTGAACGGGGCGAAAACTCCCTCGTCCATTACGATCGGTTCGCGATCCCCGAACTGCGGGTTCTCGTTCACGACGAGACGATAGATTGCGTCGACGTCTGGCTCTCCGTGCACGAGTTGCTGTTCAATCGCCACTGAAGTTTGCTGTTTTCGGCTAATTTCAAGCCGCTGACCACTTAAGACCAAATCGAGGGGGTAGCCTCGCGGCCACACAGGCGCATCAGAGAAGTGTTGATAGATATTCGCGATGCGAGGTCCTGTGACGGTCGCGTACGCCCCAGATTCAGGGCCGACCACGCCCCAGTTCGCCAAGGGTCGGTTGTCGTCGTCCGACTCAGCGATAACTTCTGGCCTCTCGGAAATCGCGTGCAGGTACCCGATGTTTTTGCGAGAATAGTGGTCGAAAGGAAGCGCGGACGCCATGTCGGGAAAGTAGCGATTTTGGGAGTCTAGGTCGAGGTATAGGACATCGTTCCTCGCTGCCCAGGAATTCGGTGTCTTTCTGTCGCCGACGATCACCGTGGACCACTCGTCGAGCGCCGCGAATGCGTCAACTGCGGGTGTCGCATCGTTGATCGTCGTGATCACGATCACCTTTTTTGCACCTGCGGTCATACTCGTACCTCCCGAGTGGATTTCGACGTGATGTGGTTCGACTGGGTCATCTTCGCACTGAGGTTGGTGGGAAGCGTTCGGCATCCGCCTCGACGGTCGTGATGTGGGCAAGCGCGCCTGTGGTCACAACTTTGTTTTTCTTCCAAACGGAATCCATGAGCCTGTCGCGCCAGACGTGTGTCGACAAGTTCCGTAGCGTAGCCGTCGCGTAGCCGCATCTACCGCCATGTCGCGACACAGGTGGTCCGGCGAGAACTACTGGGGTTTTCCGGCGGTATGAAGCCTCTCCGCCATGGTGAAATCTCGTTCTTCGTCGATGTCTACCGCCTCGTAGGGGTCCATTTCCCACACCATCGTGTTGGACGTAATGCGGGCATCTTCGTCGAAGAACGCGGTGCGCTCGAAGATGTACATGTTGGAGTTCTCGAGGTAGATCGGGTCGAGATCCTGGGTAGGCACCAACTCGTCGGGGTTGTGGTTGACGGCTAGCAGGTGCTTGTCATAGAGGCGTGCCTGGATGCGGGTCGCAGTGAACAGACTGGTGCAATTCTCGTTTTCGAGGTAGGCGGAGACTGCGGCGTCGATGGTTTTTGCCGAGAGCAGCGGGTTTGTGCAGTGGGTCTGGATGAGGTGGCCAATCTCGGGGTGGTCGATAAGGAAGTCTTTGATTATCCAGTTGACAGAAATGTCGTGGCCTAAGAGTTCTGGCTTGCGCATTTCTACTGTGACTGACGGGAATTTCGACGCCGATTCGGCGATGGACTCGCTGTCGGTGTTGATGTATATGTTTCCGACCAGGTTGGCCTCCTCGAGCGATTGCAGAATTGTGTGAAATAGCGGCTGGCCTCCGAAGCTCCGCATGTTTTTTCCCGGAACCCGCTGCGATTCACCTTTGAGCGGGATGAGAGCATCGATTGTTGTCACGCTGGGGAGCTTCGGTCTCGGAGGTTCTCGATTTTGCTCGCGACATCTTTGATGCGGTGTGCGAAAAACAGCATGTCAGACGCAAACGCTACGAACCGATACCCATCGTCTATGGCCTCTTGCAGCTTGGCCTCGTCCGGGTCTACGACGTGGATCCCCGCCAGAACATCGGGGCGCGCTACAACCTTGCGCACCCGATCGAGTGCCGCAATGACGCTTGGATGGTCGAACTGTCCGGGATATCCGAGCGACGCCGACAGGTCGTATGGGCCGATGAAAAACCCGTCAACGCCATCGACTGCAAGGATTTCGTCGAGGTTGTCGACCCCCTCGACATGTTCGACCTGCATGATGCACACCAAGTCGTGTTCTATCCTCTTGAGATATTCGGGGAAACCGAGGCCGTATTCCTGCGCTCTTGCAAGGCCGACACCCCGGGAGCCGATCGGTGGGTATGTGGCAGCACTGACAATCGCCTCCGCTTGGCTCGCCGTGTTCACCATGGGAGCAATGATCCCCGCAGCCCCGGCGTCGAGCACCTTTTTGATCTCCGACGGATCGTGGCCGCTAAGCCGCACCAGTGTGGGGCACCCGGCGAGATCAGCCACCCTGATGATCTTGCCGCACTGTTCGATGGAGATAGTTGTGTGTTCAAGATCGATGCACAGCCAATCGAACGGTCCCCGAGCGAGTATCTCAACGAGAGACTCATCTCCCAGTTGGATCCAGGATCCTATGGTCGGACGTTCCGCCCCGATGAGATGTTTCAGTCCTGCCATGGGCTCGCAATTCGGTCGCTGGAGAAGATTCACTTAGGCCACCGTAGGGTAGCCTAAAGGCCAATTCGGTCTCCGCATCTTGAAGGGCCTGGCTTATGGGACAGCGCGCAATCGCGATCACCACATCCAATTTTGACATGACCAACCCGCTCCTCGAAGAGCTTCGGAGTGAAGGGTGGGAGATTGTTCGCAGCGACTACGGTCGAAAGCTCGCCGAGCAGGAAGTGAGCGATTTGCTATCGCAGTCGGGCATCGTTGGGATGGTTGCTGGCGTGGAGCTGCTCACCGAGGCCGTGTTCGCTGCCAACCCGGGCTTGCGAGTGATCTCTCGATGCGGGACCGGGTACGACTCGGTTGATCGTGTTGCGGCGGAGAATCATGGGATCATTTGCGTCAACACGCCAAACGCGCCTGCGGCCGCGGTTGCTGAACTGACTCTTGGGCTGATGTTGAGCGTTCTTCGCCGAATCGCTGAAGCCGATCGCAACATGAGGTCGGGTGTCTGGCAGGGATTGATGGGCTCACTTCTCGCAAGGCGCACCGTGGGCATCGTCGGGCTCGGTAGAGTCGGCCGCCGAGTTGCGGATCTCGTGAGTGCGTTTGGTGCGTCCGTCAGGTATTACGACCCAGAGATCGCCACCCCTGAGTACGACCGGGTTTCTTCGGTGGAGGAATTGGCTTCTCAGGTGGACGTCCTCACCGTTCATGTACCGCTCGATGACACGACGCGGGACTTGGTGAGCGCGGCCGTCATCTCAGCTTTACCGGAGGGATCGATCATCGTGAACGCTGCACGTGGTGGTGTTGTCGACGAGGCGGCGGTGGCCAGGGCGTTGGAATCGGGGAGTCTTGGCGGTGCAGCTTTCGACGTATTCGATCAAGAACCGTACGACGGCCCATTGCGCGCCTTCGACAACGTTGTCCTCACTGCTCACATGGGGTCGTACGCCCGTGAGGCCCGTGAGCTGATGGAAAGCGAGGCGCTGCGAAACCTTCTCAACGTGTTGCGTGAACTCGACAACAGAGGCACTGCGTGAGTTCGCTTGTCGACGTTGTCGATCTTGTCATATTCGACTTCGACGGCACAATCTGCAATTCAGCAAATGTCAAGACCGATGCTTTCTACGACCTTTACCTGGAGGAGCAGGGACCAGAGTTTGCTACTCGGGTTCGCGAGTACCACCTCCACCATGCCGGCGTATCGCGATTCACCAAGATCGAGTACATCGAAGAACACATGCTCGGTCACCCGTGCACCGAGGAGCGGTTACACGAGGTCGCCGACCGGTTCG
Source organism: Acidobacteriota bacterium (assembly GCA_022562055.1). Lineage (NCBI taxonomy): Bacteria > Pseudomonadati > Acidobacteriota > Acidobacteriota bacterium. The sequence goes on from JADFQA010000003.1 coordinate 4,021, forward strand.
GCGCTATCGTCACCGACAGAGTTGTGTCGGCTCAACTGATTCCTGGTGTTGCGGACTTTTTCGGCCGCTATGTTGGAACCGTTCCGATGGTCGTGGCATCGGCGGCCCCCACTGAGGAATTGCGCTTCATCGTGGCTGCTCGCGGGATCGGTTCCTGGTTCGACGAAGTGCAGGGCAGCCCTACGTCGAAGCCCGAGATCATCGCGAGCTACCTGAAGAGTCGGAAGGTCACCGGCGAGCGGACGGTCATCGTGGGCGACCAATTCTCCGATCTGGAGGCTGCCTCGGCAAACACGGTGATGTTCGTCGGGTACAGACTGCCCGACGAGGAACGAATGTTTTCAGACGGCACAACGGTGGTCCGCCATTTCAAGGACGTCGAAGATGCCGTCGTTGCTGTTGCTGTCGGAGCATCGTGAGTGGATCGGGTTGACGTGTGCTGGCCGCGCCCCCGTGCTGGTTTACTCCCCGCCGGGGATCAAGGAGCGGCAGTCCAAGAAGTCTCGTAGTCTTTGAGGTCCCAGCCATGTTTTTCTGTGTGGGCACCTAGGTCGCGGCCGCTACGAATCGAGCTCGCGGACACGTCAGCAACGACGAGTGGCGGCTCCACTGTGAACACCTTTGATGGAAACGCCACATCGATCTCTCGTAACGCGCCCGCATCGAATGGCCAGTCGAATCGGTCGATCGCGGCGAGCGCCTGGGCAAAAACCGATGCGTCGAGCGCGATTGCGTAACTTCCGTTTGCCATGGCGCCCGGGTGCCGCAAGCGGGTCGAGTATGACGAAAGCTTTGCCCGGTCGACCTGGGCACTACCGAGATAGACCAGCTTCCAGTCGTCGGGCAACTCGGGCCACGTTTGCGTAAAGCGCCTCCCGAATTCTCGGTGCAACATTACGTCGTCATCGAAAATGAGAATTCGTTCGAGACCTTGCGTTCCGGCCTCGTGCAAAAGTGCCTGCATGGTCTTGAGGTATCCCCACGCTCCACGCGACTCAATCAGCTTGGTGCCGGTGTACCGCTCTGGAGGAAGGTCGGGTTTCGTTGCGCAGTACCGATCCCATTCTTCGTCGAACTCAGCCGCGGTACCGTCGACAGCGGGGAAGCGTGAGAACTCTATTCCATGCCGCTCGAGCATGGCGGCGACATGCCTCATCTTCTCTGCATCGCGATCGAGGTTCAACACAAAAACACTATCGAACTCGGTTTGGAGACTGTGACTCCCAGCAGGTGTTCCGTGCCGGCGTTGCTGCAGAGTCGGAGTTTCCGGAAGAAGACCTTCGATGCGGGCTACCTGACCAGGCAGATGGGACATGGGACCAAGAAGCAACTCCTGGCGGATGTCTTCGACGCGAGAGGCCAGTCTCGATGTGTTTGTCGCGAGCTTCTTTGAGCGTGTGCGAATCTGAGCAAGGTCTGTACGGAACGCACGTAGCAATGAAATGATTGTTATCCCCAGCAAATACAGAGACCCGAAGAGAAACGCAGCCGCAATCCATGCCGCGCGTTGCCAGGTGATGGCATTGGTCAGTGTGAGAGCGATGACGACTGCGCCAGCTGCGCCTGCGCCGATGGATGCTCCGAGAAGCAGTCGTGTGGGCATGGAGGCAGTGTACCTGCGGATAATCCGGGTGCGACAGCTCTTGGGAGATGGGAGCAGGCGTTGCTAAGGGCATAAACGTGTCAGCGTGTTTCGCCGACTTCATGCGGCGTTTTAGCAGAGGTGAGATAGCATGCTTGCTGGGTCTGCGCGGAATGCGTGGGGGTTGGCGAGTTGGGAGTGCACTATGACGTCGGGGGATGAACAGCGAAAGTACCAGCAAGCGGGTCTGCCCAGCGTTTTTGCGGACAAGCGTGTCGTTATTGGGGGAGGGGCATTGCTGGTGGCCGTGATTGGGTTCGGCGTGTTTATGGCAGGCCGAAGCGGTAGCGATGAGAGCGTACCGACATCGACGACCCTGGTTGAGAGTCAGACCACATCGAGCATTGTCGCCGGCGTGACACCCACGACCGTGTCCGAAACCAGTGGTGGCGGAGACGCTGAAACGCCTGTTGCTACGTCCGCACCGGTCAGCGTCAACCCGCTCACCGGTGAAGCTCTTGACTCCGCTAACACCGGACAAGTCATCGCGGTGAAGGTCGACAATGGGCCGGCAGCGCAAGGCCAGATCGGGCTTCGCCAGGCGGGGGTGATTTTCGAAGTCCCTGTTGAGGGTGGCCTGACCCGATTCACCGCTCTGTTCTTTGACGACGTACCCATCGGGGTTGGGCCTGCCCGATCCTTGCGTCCAGTGGATGCCGACCTGCTCGGACCTTTCAGTCCGATCGTCATCACGACAGGTGGCCGACCCTGGGTTGTGCGCGACGTCGAGGCGGCCGGTGTGACGATCTTGTCGGATGCTGAGTTCTTCGACCAGATCGTGCGGCAGGCACCGAGCAATCTGCTTGCGTTGGCAGCGAAGGCAGACGCGACGTCGGTGGGAGGACCTCCCGGAGTACAACCGTTCCGTTTTGGAGACAGTTTCGATGGCGACCCAGTCTCGGTCATCAACATCCCGCTCTCTGGCGGCATGGACGTATCGTGGGCTGTGGGCGGCAATGGATGGGTACGCACCCAGAACGACTCGGTGTTCCAGGTCGCGGACACGTTCGACGGTGACATCAGCGACTTCTCCGTCGACACGGTGATTGTCATGATGGTTGCCCAGCGCTTCGCAGGCTACGAAGACTCGGCTGGTGCGCCGGTGCCGACATTCGATGTCATCGGGTTCGGACGGGTCATGGTGTTCTCTGACGGACAAGTCATCGAGGGCGAATGGCGCAGGGCTGCACAAGAGGACGGATGGATTTTCGTTTCGGATGCGGGTGAGGAGATCCTGATACCGAAGGGTCGGCTGTTTGTCGAGATTGTGCCCCGGTTCGTGGACATCACCTTCGAATAGATTTCGGGTCCTGCCGGTGTCGCGATTCTTGCGCACATCTTGAACATCCGTTAAAGATTTTGGCCCAAAAAGCCGATAGCGTTTGCGTGATGTTGGCTTCTCTCGAGTTTCTACACCGTCGCGTATCTCTTGTTATGGCTTTGTTCGTCGTTGCCGCGTTACTTGGGATCGCGGTCCCACAGGCGCAAGCGGGGGACACTTCAGAGATGTACTTTCCCGTTGTGGGTAAGGTCGACTATTCAGACACGTATGGTGCATGTCGCGGCACCGGGTGCCCTCGGACCCACCTCGGTGTCGACATCATAGCCGCCAAGCTCACACCTGTCGTTGCCGTAGCCGACGGGGTTGTCGGATGGGTAAAAGACACAGTTGGTGGGAACTGCTGCTCGATGTCAATCTCCCACGACGATGGCTGGGAGACCTACTACATCCACCTGAACAACGACACACCAGGTACCGATGACGGCCAGGGTATCGGGATCGCCGCGGGCATCGCACCCGGTGTTCACGTGCGTGCGGGGCAACTCATTGGTTGGGTTGGTGATTCTGGCAACGCAGAGGCCACCGCGTCGCATGTTCACTTCGAGCTACACACACCCGACGGCACCGTGGTGAATCCGACACCGTATGTGGACGCCGCGCCTCGGCTGACTGCTCCGCTGCCCGCCGAACAGGAGGGCCAGTTTTGGGACGATGACACCTCGATACACCGCTTTGCGATCGATAAGATCGCCGCCCTTGGTATTACAAAGGGCTGCAACCCACCCGCCAACGATAGATTCTGTCCAGACAGGTCGATCACTCGCGGCGAGATGGCTGCTTTCTTGAACCGTGCTCTGAACCTGCCAATCCCTGTTGAAGACTACTTCGGTAACGACGCTGACACCCCGTTTGAGGCGGATATCAACGCAGTCATGGAGGCCGGGATCGGTTTCGGTTGTTCCGAAAGTGACTTCTGCTCGCAGGACCTGCTGCGCAGAGAAGAACTCGCCGAGCTATTCACACGGGCCTTTGGTTACACCAACGACGAAGGTCTCGATCTGTTTGTCGATGACGAAGCGTCGGTGTTTGAGGATTCGATCAACAGACTCGGCGTTGCCGGCATCACGCTTGGGTGCAACCCACCCGACAACACGGAGTTCTGCCCATATCGGGAGCTGAGCCGGGCCGAGATGGCGACATTCTTTGTGAGAGCGCTCGACCTGTAACGTCCGCTCGATGGCCCGCCGTCATCGGACACCAAGGTTCCCATAGAGCTGGATTAGTTTCTCCGACTCGATGCCCCAATGGTTCTGTCGCCTTGCCCTCTGCGATGCGTCCTTGTATCGATCAAGGTCTTTCAGGATCGTCCGAGCGGCCTGCGCCAGGGCCGCAGGATCGGCGGGGTCGCACACCACACCCGATTCGGTTGTGTTCACGACGCGACCAATCTCGGGGGAGTCTGAGCCGATAATTGCGATACCGGCCATCATGTATTCGAAAAGTTTGTTGGGGAGCGACGTGTAGTAGCTGTACGACGAATTGATGATGTTGCACAGACCGATATCCGCAGCGGCTGTCCAGTCGAGCAGTTCGTCGTTCGGTATCGGTCCGAAGAACTTCACTCGATCTTGTAACTTGCGGTCCCTCACCGACTTTTCGAGTGTGGTGCGGTGATAGCCGTAACCGATGATCACGAGGACACCGATGTCGAGCATCGCGATAGCGTCGATTGCTGGTTCGATGCCGCGGTTTTCCTGGATCGAGCCTTGATATAGCAAGATGGGCTGATCTGCTGGAATTTCAAGCTCACCGCGAAGATCTCGCGGGACGTGATCACGAAGAGGTGGCGTGTTGATAATGGCGATGCTGTCGTCGGGCACCCAGCCGGTCTTTTTCTTGATCTCCGCGATCCATGAGGGGCTGGCAACGATCATCGCATCAGCGTTGGGGAGCCACTTTTTCTCATTCCACACAGCCCATTTTCGCCACCAGTAACCCATCCGGCTGCGTTCGGTGTGGAGTTCGTGTGAGTCGTACACCAGCCTTGCACCAGGGGAGCGCTTCTTGCACGTTGCCCCCACATACAACGTATTGAGGTCGTGGCTGTGGAATACGTCGGCCTTGGACCCAAGGCCAATCTCGATCATCCGGCGGTTGATAGCATACGTTTTCAGGGCCCGACCCTGGCGGCCGAGCAAGAACTTCAGCGACCGAACTACAAACCGCGCGGTTCTGGCAATGAACCGTAGAACCGGCGTCGAGAGTCTCCCCCATAGTCGGGCGGTCGCCGTCGGTGTCACTTGCGAGACTGACGATCTTGGGCTCGGCGTGGGCAAATTGGCACCCGGCGTAGCTGTTGATTCGGGCAGCACCTGCGCCATAGATCGGATGCGGTCCTCGTCGACGTCGTCTCCGGTAAGCCGCGCGTTGCGTTCTTCAATGGTGCCCGCATATCGGCTTGCCAGCCGGTTGAGTGTCCCGACGCCGAAACTCACTCGTGACACTCGGCGCACCTCGATACCATCGGGCTGAACCTCGTGCTCGGCTGTCACGGTCGGCACATGAATTGCAACAACAAGAACGTCATGTCCGTCTGCGATCAGCGATAGCGCCTCATTCGTGACGCGCGCGTCGTACTCGAACGAGTTTTTTACGAACATGCAGATCTTCACGGGCGGTGTCCTCGATTGCAGAAGTGCAAGGCTACACGGCTCGCCCTGGATCGGTCGGTCCGGTCCGTCGCTCGGATGACGCCATCTGAAGGTAGCGCGGGCCGAAAGCTACTGTGGCGCCGACCTCGAGGAATCACCGCCCACAGCGCAGCGCAAAATGCCCGAGGGTCGTTGAATAGCGGCGGTGGCTAGGGCAAAATGGTCATTCCTCGCACATGTGGTCCCGTGAGACACTGGCCGCTACAACTATTTGCAAGGGGTTTGCACAATGGGGAAAATGCGTTCTGTGAGCGCGGCGATCGCACTCATTTCTACGGTGCTTGTTGCACCGGTATCGGCGATCGACACGGTTCTAGCGATCGGCCCGGGATCTGATGCTCCGGTCGCTGCGTCCAGCGACCTACCACCGGGTGGCACCTTCACCGACGATGACGAGAACATCCACGAAGGCGCGATCGAAGCGATCGCCGCAGTTGGTATCACCAAGGGCTGCAACCCGCCGGCAAACGACAGATTCTGCCCAGGGTCTTCGGTCAGCCGTGGCCAGATGGCGGCGTTCTTAGTTCGTGCGCTTGGCCTGACTGCCGTATCTGGAGATAACACGTTTACCGACGACAATGCTTCTGAGTTCGAGGCGGATATTGAAAAGTTGGCGTTTGCCGGTATCACCAAAGGTTGTAACCCTCCAACGAACGATAAATTCTGTCCCGATGCCGTCGTGACCCGTGGCCAGATGGCAGCGTTCTTGGTGCGTGCATACGGCTACACCGCCGGGGCGGGTTCGAACCGATTCGACGACAACAACAATTCCAACTTCGAACTGGATATCGATCGTCTCGCAGCCGCCGGTATCACGCTCGGTTGCAACCCTCCCGAAAACAGCGAGTACTGCCCCAACGACCCGGTTCGTCGAGACCAGATGGCCACATTTTTGACCCGAACCGAAGGACTCACGCCCAACGTGCCACCACCCGCACAGGCCCTTACCGCAGTCAACATCGGATTCGTTTCCGGAGCAGTGCTGCTACTCACAAACCCTGGGCAGGACGACCTATTTATTGTTAGCAAGTCTGGTCGTATCGAGATCATGCAGCCCGGCGGTGGACCGACCTCCGTGTTCCTCGATATCACAGCGAAGGTCAGCGACGGCGGAGAGAAGGGTCTATTGGGTATGGCCTTTCACCCTGACTACACGAGCAACGGCAAGTTCTACGTGTACTACTCGACGACCGGTACCCACCGAAGTCGAGTGTCCGAATTCACCGTGTCCGCAAATTCGCTTGTCGCCAACAACTCCGAAAAGGTCATTATCGATGTTGTGCAACCGGCCAGTAACCACAACGGCGGCATGATTCAGTTTGGACCCGACGGCTACCTGTACATTGGATACGGTGACGGTGGCGGAGGAGGGGATACCTACGCAAACGGTCAGAATATCGACTCGTTGCTCGGTGGAATGGTTCGCATCGATGTCGATGGTGGTGACCCGTATGCAATCCCCTCGGATAACCCCTATGTTGGAACTGCAGGCGCAGATGAGCTGTGGGCTATCGGGCTTCGCAACCCGTGGCGGTGGACGTTTGCGGGTGACAAACTCATCATTGCGGATGTTGGCCAGGAGACACGCGAGGAAATCAACATTGTCGATGCGGCGCAAGCAGGTGTAAACTATGGCTGGTGCCGTTACGAGGGTTCGCTGTCATTCTCGACTGCCGCAAAGTGCCTCGGCGGATCCAACTTCACGTTCCCGGCGCTTGAGTACAGCACAGAGAGCGAAGGGTGCGCCGTCGCAGGTGGTGTGGTTGGTACCAACCCCGACATTCCACGCATTAACGGTCGCTACTTTTACGGTGACGCGTGTCAGGGATGGGTAAAGAGCTTTCAGATTTCTGGAAACTCGGCCATCAACCAAAAGGATTGGACCACCGAACTCGGACTCAGCGGTGGCGGGACGTGGGGCTTTGGCACCGACAACGACGGCAACGTGTACATCCTGCGTGGCGGTTCGATTCTGATGATTCAAGTCGCCACACCGTGACGTTCCTAGGCCATCGAGTACCGCTTTCGCGATTCGCAGCGGCCATGGCTGCCGCCGCGCTCGTTTCGTCGGTTCTCAGTGGTCAAGCATTCGCTGACGTTGCGACAATCGAGTCGGCAAGCGAGGGTGTTGGGGGGCCCACGTTCGTTGAGTCCTGGGGCTGTGGTGAACCGGCGACGACCAACCCCAAAGCAACAAAGACCGGATGGCTTTCCGACTCAGAGTTGTTGCGCGGACCGCGTGCAGACTTTTTCGGACGAACGGTGGGCCAGATACGGGATGTTTTGGTGCCGTGGGAAATCCCGATGAGCGGCGGTACGACGCGCCTGGTCCACGTTCGTGCGCTTCCGGCGTTTCAGCAGGTCACCGCAAACCTCGCTGCTGAGCAGGCGAAGGGGAACTGGTATGCCGTGCGCGGCTGGCATTCGTACGGGTTTACGCCTCGGACCATTGCAGGCCGGACCCGCATCTCGTTTCATACTTTTGGAAACGCTATGGATATCAATTCCACGACGAACCCCTACCGCGCCGACGGAGTTCTGGTCACCGACATGCCAACGTGGTTCGTGCAAGCCTGGCAGGACGCCGGGTTTTGTTGGGGTGGCGACTGGCAGAGCGTGAAAGACCCGATGCACTTCTCCTGGATGGGCCCGGCGTTCACGCCGGGCTACAACCAGGAACTCCTCTCGTACCCTCCTCTCACCGCACAGGCGGATTTCACGACAAGAGCTCAAACGACTTCGACAGAGTTCGGAGTTGTTGGCGCGGACCATCGGACGATTGCGGATGGGAACGGCAACGGCGTTCGCGACATCTATAACGTTCGCGATGGCAACGGGGGTGTCATTGTTGAGTACTCACGCTCCGACAAAGCCAACGAGTGGTGTGCTGTGTCGCGACTCTTTGCCCCCGACGTGTCGGTTGCCGGGCGTGAGGTCGTGCTCGGCGACTTCTACGGCAAGGGTCGTAACGATTTGTGGTTTCTCGACGATTCAGGTGCGACGCTAGAAGTTGAGATCGTGGATCGAGCGGCAGGTTACGAAGAGTCGGTCGTTCTCCAAACCGCAATCCCGGTCGGGTCGGACGACACGTATCTCGCCGGCGACTACAACCGTGATGGCCGGATGGACCTATTTGTCATCCGGTCGGTCGGGTCCGTCACCCGAGTAGAGGTGTGGAGCGGAGCAACCCTGTTCCTCATCCCGCTGAAAGACACCGACACCGGCCTCGGTGACACGCAGGGGTGGAGTTTTTCGCTCGACGATCGCGATCTTGACCGTAGGCCAGACCTGGTTGCGGCTCACAAGGTCGGTAACGCCCTCCAGTTACTCATCCTGACGTATGCGAACGGATATGTTGGGACGCCCGAGAACATAGTGATTGCGAGCGACCTCGTTATCGCCGACCTTGCGTTTGGAGACTACGACGGTGACGGGCGCGGCGATGCCTGGATCTACGGGGTCGATGGAACTCTCGAGGTGTACCTTGGGAACACGCAACTCGACGGAACCAACTACACCTCATGGTTTCTCGACCCCGGGTTCACATGTGACGCGGACGCCTTGCCCTACAACTTCGAGGGCACTTTTCGCGACGACGATGACTCGATTCACGTTGCTTCGATTGAATATGTCGCCGCCGCCGGAATCACCGTTGGCTGCAACCCACCCTACGGAGACGAGTTCTGCCCAACCAGCAATGTAACCCGCGGCGCAATGGCCGCCTTTCTCGTAAGAGCCCTCAACCTGCCCGCGACGAGCGAGGACTTCTTCACAGACGATAACGAATCGATCTTTCAGGATGATATCAACCGTATCGCCGCTGCCGGCATCACCCTAGGGTGCAACCCGCCAACAAACGACAACTTCTGCCCTAATGCCCCGGTGACCCGTGGTCAGATGGCAGCGTTCCTGGTTCGCGCGTTCGCCTTGCATGATCCAGGCGTCGGCAACTTCTTTAACGACGATGACGGATCTGTGTTCGAGGGTTCGATCGACCGCCTCCGCGTGGCTGGGATCACCAGCGGATGTAATCCTCCCGCCAACGACCGTTTCTGCCCGGGACGAAATATTCCACGCGAAGAAATGGCTGCTTTCCTCCACCGGGCGCTCACGTCGGGGTAACCTCAGCCCCATTACGAGCTACTCGGCACCGTGTTACTCAAGCGGAGAGCTAGCATCGACGATGATGTCCTTGATGAAGAACAAAGGCACCGCACGCATGCGTCTTGGCCGCCTCTTGACGGCGCTATCAATCGCAGGCGTTCTGATTGTCCCCAGCAGCGCACTCGCAAGCGAAGACCTCGAGACCGTGACGTTCAACGGCGCCGGCTGGGGTCACGGCGTTGGCTTGAGCCAGTACGGTGCGTTGGGTGCGGCGCAAGATGGGTGGTCGTACGATCAGATCACGGCGTACTTTTACAGCGGTTCTGCTGTTGGAGTCCTCGGTGAAAACGGACTCCCCGGACCCCAAAACCTGTGGGTAAACCTTGAGAAGGACAAGTCGTCGATTGAGCTTATCGCTCGCAGCACCGGGTTCGGCACTGATGTCGACGTTGTGGTGACACGCGAGTCTGATCAGTGGATCCTGTCGAAGGATCAGCGTATTGCGTTGGACTACGCCGACGGTGCCTGCGACCTGGTTATCAGGGACACCGACGGCACGGTTATCGATGACGCTGGTACCGGATCGTGCGTTGTCGACATCGACTGGGATGGCTTCGTAGCAGCCCCGACGCGCAAGATTGCGATTGTCGACTGTTACAACACGGATTGGAACACTGTCCCAAGCATGTCGCGCGAATGTCAGTACGGTCGTGGCCAACTCCACCTTCGTTCGGGTCCCGGTGGCATGGACCTATCGTTGGAAATCGATATAAACGACTACATACGGGGCATCTCGGAGATGCCCTACTTCTGGGGACTCACAAACATGTACCCCAAGACAGACGGCGGTATTGAGGCGCTCAAAGCTCAGGCGGTCGCGGCAAGGTCCTACGCATTCGAGTTGATGTTGTTCCGCGAGGCGAACGACGGGCCACCCGGCAATAACGCCTGCGGTGCCTGGTGTCATGTACGAGACTCGACTATCGACCAGCGCTACGTCGGCTGGGGGCACGTAGGTTTTGGCATCACGGAATGGCTGGTAGCGGTTGATTCCACGAAGAGCGTCGTGATTACGCACCCCGACGCACCGACGCAGACGATCGTGCGCGGCTACTATTCGTCATCATCTGGTGGGGCGACTGAGAATATTGACGAAGTCTGGTCATCGTGGAGCGCCCGGCCGTATTACCAGTCTGTTGACTCGTCATGGGACGTTGACGATGCTGCCAACCCGCACTCCTCCTGGGAACGAGAGTTCACGGGCAACTACGTCGCTGGCAAGGTGGGACTCGACACGGTGACCGCCGTTGTAGTCACCGCGGTGAATTCCTCGGGAAGCGCCAACACGGTTGTCTTCACCGGGGTCAAGAATGGTGGGGCGATTACCGTCACAAAAACGTCATCTTCAGTGAAGTCGTTGTTCGGGCTGCGGTCGATCTACTTCAGGGCCAACGAGCCGTACGCGGGTGCTGCGCCCGCGCCGACCTTCACCGACACCGCCGGCTCCGTGCATGAGGCAAACATCGAATGGATTGCGGCGCAGGGGATCACCTTCGGATGCAACCCGCCAGACAACACGAACTTCTGTCCCGGCGAATCAGTGACTCGCGGCCAGATGGCGGCTTTTCTCAACAGGGCCCTCGATCTCCCACCCGCCACTACCGACCACTTCAACGATGACAACACCAGCATTTTCGAATCCGACATCAATGCGCTCGCTAAGGCCGGGATCACGATGGGGTGTGGGGAATCGAGCTTCTGCCCGCAAGACACGGTGACTCGCGGCCAGATGGCGGCCTTCCTCGCTAGGGCGTTCAATCTGCAAACAGCCTCGACCGACTACTTCAACGACGACGACACCAGCATCTTCGAGACGGACATCAACCGCATTCGACTCGTCGGGATCACCGTTGGATGCAACCCGCCGACGAACAACCAATTCTGCCCCGACGATCCGGTGACGCGGGCACAGTTGGCCACGTTCCTCCACCGTGCTATCGACGGATAGCGGTATGATTCCCTTCTTTGGAAGGGAACCGGTTGCCCATGCACCCACGAGCTCAATTCTTTGCATCACAACAGTGGACCGGTGCTGTCATTGGCATGGGATACGTCGGGCTGCCGCTTGCGGTCACAATGACAAAGCGGGGTCTTTCCGCGATCGGTTTCGACGTCTCCGAGAGCCACGTGGCGGCGTTAAGCGCCGGCCATTCGCCGATCGAGGACATCACCGACGAGGAGCTGCAGCACGCCCTCGACAACGGTCTGACTATCACCACTGATCCCGACGCTCTCAAGAACGCGGAAGCGATATTCATTGCGGTACCGAGTCCGCTGGGACGCAATCGTGAACCAGACCTCTCATACATCAAGTCTGCCGCCGAGACTGTTCGCCAGGTTGTCCAACCGGGCATGTTGATTGCGCTCGAGTCGACAACGTATCCGGGCACCACAGAAGACATCCTGGTGCCCGCCGCAACGGATGGGGGGTTGGTCCTTGACCAGGACGTGTTTGTGGCTTTTTCCCCTGAGCGCGTATCGCCCGGAGACGACCTCAAAACTGGCGACATACCGAAAGTCGTCGGTGGTGTGTCCGCCACGTCGGGCGAGGTGGCGGCGGCCGCATACGAACGTGTCGTGAGGACCGTGCATGTGGTGTCTTCTGCCCGCACCGCTGAGATGGCGAAGCTGTTGGAAAACACCTACCGGGCCGTGAATATCGGACTCATAAACGAGATGGCCCAACTTGCCCACGCCCTAGACATCGACATCTGGGAGACGATCGACGCGGCCGCGACCAAGCCGTTCGGGTTTCAAGCCTTTTACCCCGGGCCGGGCGTCGGGGGTCATTGCATCCCGCTCGATCCGCAGTTCCTTGCGTGGCGGGCGCGGGAGGCCAAGTTCGCGACACGGTTCATCGATCTCGCCGAGCAGGTCAACGTCGGCATGCCGAGTTATGCCGCTGACCGCGCCGCGGCGGTGTTGAATGGCCGACGCCTTCCCGTGTTTGGCACCAAGATTCTCGGAGTCGGAATTGCCTACAAACCAGACATTGCGGACGATCGCGAGTCGGCGTCGATAGAGGTCCTGCGCGAACTCGAACGGCGCGGCGCACTTATTTCCGTTCTCGACCCTGTCGTCGGCGAGGCCAGAATCGAGAGCCATGGGTTCACTCATGTCGATCAAGACGCAGACCTGACCGAGTTCTCGCTTGCGGTCATTCTTACGGACCACACGGTTCTTGACTTCAAAGCAATTGCTAGTCAGGTCGGCGCTGTTTTGGATACTCGTGGCGTGTATCGCAGTCTCGGCCCCATTCCAGATAACGTCGAGGTGTTGTGACCGGGCGGCGCCGCATTCTTGTGGTGTCGTCGGTGCATCCACCCGACGACCCCAGAATCCGCTGGAAGTTGATCGAAACCCTGCGCAAAGGGTTCGACGTCACGTATGTCAGCCAGGGATTGCCATCGCAGCCCATGGGTTTCGAAGTGGATGTGTTAGCCGGTGGAAGAGTTCGACGATCTCTGACCGCAATGTGGCGGCTCATCCGGGGGCGATTTGACGTTGCGGTCATCCACGACCCCGAGTTGCTGCCTGGCGCAATTCTGGCTCGACTATTCCGCCGCACGATTGTGTTTGACATGCATGAGAATGTTGTTGCTCAGATCCGCGACAAGCGATCAATCCCGCGCTTCGCACGACCGGCCGTTGCGCTCGTTGTTGGGTTAACCCTTGCATTGGCGGAACGTGTGATGCCGTTCACGCTTGCCGAGGATGGATACCACGCCGCGCTGGCAAAACCCCACCGAGTGTTCGCCAACTACCTTCCTGCGATCTCGCTCGAACCCAAATCGACTACCCCCCAGTCGGGTGTTGTGTATCTGGGTGACGTGACCGAAGCCCGCGGCGCAATGGTCTTGGTCGAAGCCATGGCGGGCACGATGCTGACCTTGCATCTGATCGGACGATGCCGCGACGACTTCGCCAACCGACTGCAAGAAAAGGCAGACCTGATCGGTGTTGACCTTGTGTTGCACGGATTTGAGCCGCACGCAGATGCTTTGGCGTCGATCGGGCATCATCACCTCGGCGTGAGTCCGTTGCTTGATCTCCCCAATTACCACAACTCCCTGCCGACGAAGCTTCTCGAGTACGCCGCCGTGGGACTGCCGATCGTGGCGTCAGACCTGCCTGGGAGTCGAAACGTCGCTGTCGACCTGACGGGTGTCGAACTCGTTCCCCCAGGTGACGTGGTTGAACTTCGGGCCGCGATCGTGCGGGTTGCGGGCGACGAGAGCCTCCGGTCAGCGGTCGCAGCCGATGTTGAACGGGTGCGTTCTAGCTATCGGTGGCCTGCCGAGGACGTAGTTGACTTCTATACGTCAGTGGGCCGCTGACGTCGGCCAACGAGAAACCCCGCACCCCACGCGAAGTGCATTGTGGCGGCGGCCGCGGCGAATCCAATCGCCGCTTTGTCTCGGGTCTTGAACAGCCACAGCGCCGTGGTGCCGTACAGCACGATTTCGTACACCGCACTCACAGCAAAGAATGGGACACGGCTTCCTGCCAAAAAGAGTGCCCCTGTGACGAGGAACGCCAATATCAAAAGGGGAGGAGCGAGCTGGCGAAGACGTAGCGGCGCCATGCCGCTGATGACGACGTGCCGCTTCCATGCGCCGTACTGCCAATACTGGACTGCCAGCGCCCGCAGCGACGTCCGGGGTCGGTAGAGGACAGAGAGTGACGGGTCGAACCACACCGTGTGTCCGGCCTTTCGCAACCGTGCGTTGAGTTCGTAATCTTGATTCCGGATCAATGTCTCATTAAATCGGCCGACGTCGTCGAGCTTTTGACGGTCGAAAACCCCGAGATACACAGTGTCGACCTCTCCCTCCGGCCCACCGTAACGAAACGCCGCGTCACCAATCCCAACCTGTGACGTCATTGCATACGCAATCGCGCGTTGCACGGTCGCCACGCCCTCGGCGCGTTGGATGCCGCCAACGTTGGCGGCACCCGTCCGGTGCAGCGTCGCCACCGCCGTGCTCACGTATCCGGGAGGAAGTTCGGCCTGGGCGTCGCAGCGCACGATGACATCGCCCGTGGTCGCCTCTATTGCCCTGTTTAGGCCCGCGGGTGTTGTACCACTGGGGTTTTCGACTACCTGGATGCGATGATCCTGTGCCGCCCGTGTCGCTATGACCGATCGGGTGTCGTCGGTGGAGTTCCCGTCCGCGATTACGATTTCGATGATGTTGTCATAGTCCTGAGACGTGATGGCATCGAGCGCGGCACCGAGGTACTTGCCGCCGTTGCGGACCGGGATGATCACGCTCACGGTGGGTTTGTGGGCTGCTTCGGTGTTCACCTAAGCCACACCTTGCTGTTCTGGCGTCCAATCGTGCCGGATACGGCACGATTGGACGCCAGAACAGGAGAGGCGGGCGGCGCGACTTGTCATGGCGGCTAGCTGACCGTCCAGGTCCCACCACTTGCCAGGAGGGCAGACAGCTCGCCAGGGCCCTTTTGCTCGCGGGCGGCGGCGAGTTGGGATGCGACTTCCTTGTCGTACTGCGGCCGCGTCACATTCCTGAAGATCCCGACCGGCGTTGGTCCGGTCGGGCCGTGGCTGAGACGGCTGATCGCAAATGCAATGGCCGGGTCTGATCGTGTTTCGTCGTGGACGTGGATTGCATCCAAACCAACCTCGGCAACCTTGACGATCTTGGCGCCGTCGTCGGTGATGACCACTCCGTTTTCGTCATTCTCTCCGAACACGATCGGTTTGCCATGTTTGAGATATATGCGGTTGGCGACCTTGTCATCCTTGGCGGTCAGCTTGATGAAAGCCTTGTCATTGAAGACGTTGCAGTTTTGATAGATCTCAATGAATGCAGCGCCCTGGTGATCGTGGGCTGCCTTGAGGAGGTCGGCGGTCATGTTCCGGTCCATGTCGATACCCCGTGCCACAAACGACGCTTCCGCGCCAAGAGCGAGACTGACAGGGTTGAACGGGTGGTCAATCGACCCCATGGGACTGGTCTTGGTGCGTTTTCCGACTTCTGAGGTCGGCGAATACTGGCCCTTCGTGAGGCCGTAGATCTGGTTGTTGAACAACAAGATCTTGAGGTTCACGTTGCGGCGTAGTGTGTGGATTAAATGGTTGCCGCCGATGGACAGCGCGTCACCGTCTCCAGTGATCACCCACACATGAAGATCGGGGTTCGCCGTTGCAATCCCCGAGGCAAACGCGGGGGCGCGGCCGTGGATCGTGTGCATGCCGTAGGTGTTCATGTAGTACGGAAACCGTGACGAACACCCAATCCCCGCAACAAACACGTGTTTGTCCTTGTCGATGTTGTCGAGTCCCGCGAGGAAGTTCTGGACGGAGGCAAGGATGGTGTAGTCCCCGCAGCCGGGGCACCACTTCACTTCCTGGTCGCTTTGGAAGTCAGCGCGTTTGTATCTGGTGGCAGTGTCGCTCATGATTTGCCCCCTTCGATTGTATCGATGATGCGTTTGCAGATCTCAGCTGCTTTGAACGGCAAACCCTGGATCTTGGAATACGACTCGATAGGCACCAAGTACTCGGCCTGGAGCAGCCGGTTGAGTTGGCCCCGGTTGAGTTCAGGAACGATGACGTGTTTGTATGAACGCAACACGCTTCCCAGATTTGCGGGGAAAGGGAACAGATGCCGCAGGTGGGCCGCCGCCACGCTGGTGTATCCCGCCTGATGCGCCCTGTGCATGCCTGCTCGGATCGATCCGTACGTTCCGCCCCATCCAAGCACCAAGACGTCACCGCTTTGGGGACCCTCAACGTTCAATGGCTCGATGTCGTTGGCGATACGGGCGATTTTCTCTTCGCGAAGTTTCGTCATGAACTCGTGGTTCGACGGCGTGTAGTTCACGTTGCCGGTAACGGCTTGCTTTTCGAGACCACCAAGACGATGTTCGAGACCCGGCGTCCCCGGGATGGCCCACGGTCGGGACAAGTGCTCGTCGCGAAGATAAGGCAGGAACTCGCCGTTCTCACCGTTTGGCTCAGTCGCGAAGGTAACCGGCATCTCCGGCAGGTCGGCGATGTCAGGGAGGAGCCACGGCTCGGACGAGTTCGCGACGAAACCGTCGGACAGAAGCATCACCGGCGTCATGTATTTCAGGGCAATGCGACATGCTTCGATCGCCGTAGAGAATGCGTCACCTGGGCTTCTCGCTGCCACAACCGGCAGTGGTGCCTCGCCATGCCGGCCGTGGATTGCCATCATCAGGTCGGCTTGCTCGGTCTTTGTCGGCAGACCGGTTGAGGGTCCGGCACGCTGGACATTGACGACTACGAGCGGCAGTTCCATCATCAATGCAAGCGAAATGGTCTCATTCTTGAGCGCCACACCGGGGCCGCTTGTGCCCGTCGCGGCAAGGTGTCCGGCGAATGATGCGCCTACGGCGATACCAACGGCGGCGATTTCGTCTTCCGCCTGGAACGTTTTTACACCGAAGTTCTTGTGCCGGGCCAGTTCCTCCAAGATTCCCGATGCGGGTGTAATGGGGTATGAGCCGTAGAAGAGCGGTAGCTTGGCGAGATGAGCTGCCGCAATCAGGCCCCACGCCAGCGCCTTGTTTCCTGTGATGTTGGTGTACGTACCGGCCGGCATTTTTGCCGGAAGCACCTCGTACTTGTAGTGGACTGCGTCGGTCGTGTTGCCGTAGTTGTACCCCGCCTTGAGGGCCATGGTGTTCGCTCGGCCGACTGGTTCGTCGGCGCCGAATTTCCCATCGATCCAATCGGTGATCGGCTCGAGGGTGCGGCTGAACATCCACGAGATGAGGCCAAGCGCAAAGAAATTCTTTGATCGCAGAGCCGCCCTCCCACTCACACCGCTGTCGGCGACTGCGAGCTTGGTCAGTTCTTCCATCGGTACCGAGAGGACTCGATACTGTTCGAGGCTGCCGTCCGTTCGAGGATCTACGTCGTACCCGCATTTTGCGAAGTTCCGTTGAATGAACGCGTCCGAGTTGAGGATGATGAGGCCACCCTCGGTTACGTCGTCGATGTTCGCCATCAGCGCTGCAGGGTTCATCGTTACGAGGACGTCAGGGCCGTCGCCCGGGGTGAGAATGTCGAAATCCGCAATGTGAATCTGGAAGGATGAAACGCCTGCAACGGTTCCGGCCGGCGCCCTGATTTCGGCGGGAAAGCTGGGAAATGTCGCGAGGTCGTTTCCAAACAACGCAGATGCGTCGGTAAAACGCGTTCCTGCGAGTTGCATTCCATCGCCGGAGTCGCCTGCAAACCGGATAACGATCCGGTCCCGATGCTCGACGGCCGGGTCGGCCAGTAGCGTGTCGTGTGTCACCGTACTCTGCTCCTTGATATGCCGCTGGGTCTCCGCAGCAGTTCATCGTGTATGTCGGCAAGTGGACGCGAAAAAGACAGGGCTTTTGCGAAGGTGCAAGCCCCGTCTCGGTTCCGTCTATTCCGAATTTCGTGGTTCATGTTGGCCTGCGATAGCCGCAGATGCCTGCGTCCTCGAAACGCTGTGCGATTGCTAACAACCGCCGTTCGTTCCAGTGTGATCCGATGAGCTGGATTGCTCCCGGAGGGGAGGATACGACAACTTTCGTCGGCAGTGTAAACGCGGGGAGGCTCACATGGTTAACCAACGCGGTGAAACGCGAAATGGGAGTCACATAGCGCACTGTTTCGCCGCTGCTCAAGGCGATTTCGTCGACTCCGATCTCCTTTCTCATCAGACCGCTTGTGGGTGTCAGGAGTGCGTCGACTCCACTCAGCGCCTTGGCAAAGCTGTTCCGCAAATCACGCCGCCAGGCTAGGGAGTTGAGGTACTCGGAGCCGTCCACCGTCAGTGTTTCGAGCATTCGTGATCGTACTGTCGATCCGTAGGTCTCCGGTTCCGTTTCAAGCTGGGTGCGGTGTAATACTGCGACTTCCCAGTACACCGACACCGTTGCAAGGTCTGACGTTCCAATCGACGGAGCGTCGAGATCTACCAGGGTCACGCCAGCGCGTTGGAGAGCCGCACAGGCGGCGTGCCACGCGTCAACGACGTCATCGGTAACGTGATCGTCGTCTACCCACGGGCGCGGGATTCCCAGAGTGATGCGGTCGATCGGCGGAGGCGTTGTGGGTCCCTCAACGGTGCGTTGTGCAGACCAGTGGTCTGAGCTGTCGTGCCCCGCAATGACCGTGTACACGGCTTCGATGTCCGCAACGGTTCGTGCAAACGGCCCGACGGTATCGAGCGACGATGCGAGCGGATAAACGCCGCTGATCGGTATGCGCCCGTGTGTGACCTTCAACCCGTAGACACCGCACAGCGCTGCCGGTACGCGCACTGATCCCCCCGTGTCGGTTCCCAGAGCTACGGAGCACACTCCGGCGGCGACCGCGGCAGCGCTGCCGCCGGATGAGCCGCCAGTGGAAAGCGACGTGTCCCAGGGGTTCCGCACAGGCCCGAAGTGATCGTTCTCAGAGTCAAAGCCAAACGCAAACTCGTGCAGATTGGTGCGCCCGATGGGGGTGGCTCCGGCCGTCACCATCCGGGATACGCAGGGTGCGTCGGCCGTTGGTACCGGCGGGGTGAAGGCGCTGCCTCTGGTGTTCGGCAGGCCCGCCTCGTCGATGAGGTCTTTGACTGCAAACGTCACTCCGGCAAGGGACCCCGAAATCGTTTGCCGTTCGGCGATGTGCACTGAGCGGTAGCGGTCGATGCTCGTGAATGCGTTCAGTGTGGGCTGACTCGCCTCGGCACGATCGAGTGCCGGCTCAACGAGTTCCTGGACGGACCGCTCTCCCGACCCGACGATGCTGGAGCTTTCAGTGACGGTCGGTGCGAAGGAGTTCATCTCGGCTCAGGCTGTCATGTCAGGAGTAGGACAGTGTCCGGTTGTCGGGGAAAACCGATATCCACGGTATCCCTGGCGGTATCTCGATACCGTTTCCGAGGCTGTCAACGAGGTGGAACGGCTTTTCGATCGAGTCTCGCACCCAGGTGCCTTCGATGGCCCCGCCGTCGAAAAAGACGACGGCGCGGTTTGTTCCGACGGTATCCAGGGCGGGCACGGAGGATCCGGACTGGCCCTTGCTCGGTGATGCGGTGTACCGCCTTGCGAACAGGACGATGAGGATGTCTGCACCGATTTGAGTCTCGTCGGCTTCCTTCGAAATCTCATTCGCTTCGACCGTCCCGTTAAACCTGAGGTACCTCTCGCCATCCCACTCCCAACGAACCTCGGGAAAGTCTGACCAGTCGAGGATGATTTCGTCAGCGGTGTCTGCTGTCTCGGTCGGACTGTCCGAGAATGTGAACATCGGCGTCGGCGCTTTGTCCGGCAATTGGCGTCGGTCGGCTTCGGCGCGCATTGTCTGCGTGTCTCCGTAGAGATTGTGCGGTGCAGACCGGGATGGGATGCGGAAGGTCGCGACACCCTCCCCGAGCAGTTTCACGCCAGCACTTACGAACTTGCTCTGCACCCAGCTCTGGGCACCGGAGATTTGCATCGGCCCGCCGAGCGGACTCACGAGGGTCGGATCGGTCGGCCGACCTGAGCGAATCGGGCCGATGTAGTCCGTGTCCGAACTGTGGAACAACGCAATGAATCTGGTGAGACCCCCTTCAACGGGCAGTTCGTACACAGCGTCCGCCTGGTTAAGACTCGACTGTGGGCGTGCTTTCGGGTGGTTGTCGATCTTGACTGCGATGACGCGCCGAGTTGCGAGCGTCTCGTCTTCGATGCCGAGTCCGTTGAGCGGCGATGGTGACCCGACGGGAGCGAGAGTGGTGCTTGTCGTCGCTGTCGTTGTCGGCGCAAGCGTTGTCGTTGACTGCGGCTGAATGGATGTCAACGTTGGCAAGGTTGTTGTCGTGGCCGTACCGCTGCAAGCGGCTGCGAGCAGAGCGAAGGCCGTCAAGGTTACTGGGAGACGTATGCGGTTCACGGCGAGCGAGTGTACCCCTGTTAAAGCGTTACGTCACACCCAGGGCGCGCGGATACACTGCGCTGCATGACCGACGTCGTCGCCTTTGTGCAAAGTGAGCTTCGCGCCGTGGCCGATACTGAAAAGGCTGCCGCCATGGCTGCATACATGAAGACCGACATGGCGTTCTACGGAGTACAGAAACCGGGCAGAACAAAGATCATGTCTCGCGTGAAGGCGGAGTTTCCGCCCGGCAGCGAATCATTTGGACATTGTGAAGCCGCAACAATCAGCGTGCGTCGCCGGTGTCAGAACCGGCGCCGGTGTCGAAGCGGCCAATACACCGCAACGACTTTCCACAGCGTTGCGGAGGCATCGATCGGGCCGAAGGTTCGCGAGTCGTCCAGTGTGCGGGATCTCGCATCGCTCAACACAAAGATGTCGTCCGGTCCGAGATGCCACGTCCCGTCGGGATGGGTTGGTCCGTCAGCCCATGGTTCGGCGACGACACCGCCATCCACATGTACCTGGCCCGCGCTGACTTCGAGGGTTTCCCCAGGCAGCCCAACCACGCGCTTGACGATCTCCATGGTCGAGTTCGTTGGATGCCGGACGACGATGACGTCACCTCGCCCTGGTCGACGCGTCAGACGTGTCGTGAGCAGGTAGTCCTCGGGGAACAAGGTCGGGAGCATCGACTCGTCGGCAACCACATACCTTCGCATCCGACCTTTGAGCAGGCCAAACCCAAGTGCAGCAACCGCGATAAAACCGGCAACGTTCCTTCGAGTTCTCATCACCATCCCGATACCTCAGTCGGACATTCTAGAAGAAACTGTCCCCGTCGAGACATCTCCATTGCCGGTGTATGGTTTTGTTATCCAATCGATCCCCTCTGGAGGTATATCATGGGATTGTTCCGGCCCACCCGGACAGCACATGCACACTGCGACCTTTTCTGCGGTGTCTACGACCCCGCACAGGCGATGATCGAGGCTAAGTCGGTACTCAAGTGCGCCGAGAAGTATCAGGCGTCGGACGATGAGGTTTTCCGAGCGCGCTGCGTGTCCATCAAGGAGGAACGTGCCGAACTGGTGAAACACCATCTGTCTGTCTTGTGGACAGACTTCTTCAAGCCGCACCACGTTGAGCAGAATCCAGGTCTCCACGACCTCTTCTGGCGTGCTCTCAAGAAGGCGTCGGATGCAAAAAAGTCTGTGGACCCTGAGGTGGGCCGCGAACTCATAACATTGATCGAGGAGATCGCTGTTGTGTTCTGGGCGACCGAGGAGTCAAAGGCGACGGGCGTGTACCCGCCTTCGTAACAACGCCAATGAATCGATGGGAGGGGCCGCACCGGCGGCTCCTTCTACGCGTGTGCCGAACGTTTTGACCTTGCCGTAACTTCACCGATACCGAGCAACGTTCCAAGACCGACGCCGATGTAAACCGCCGAGCCGACGATGACCGCAGTCGCGGATCCCGACCAGCCACCTAGCGACGCGGAAATCATCCGTGCCACGAGCCAGGCGGCGAGGCCTCCGACCACGGTCGGTGGGATGGCGCGGCCCGCGCGGTCGATGACTTTGCCGATGCGGCCAACGTGCGCATCATCGGAGTACCACAGATACACCAATGCTGCTGTGTAGATACCGATCGACATCACGGACGCTACTGCAACACCGGCTAGCCCAAACTCAGCTCGAAACATGACGTAGATCGGGATTGCGATAATCGTTGAGACTGTCCCGACAGCTACCGGGATCCACATCTGTCGTCTTGCGTAGAACGACCGCGTGATGATCTGGAGTACGCCCCACATCGGTATCGAAAACGCATAGAAAAACAACGCAGTCCCGGCCGCAACGCTGTCGGATGCGGTGAAATTGCCGCGCTCGAACTGGGTGCGGATGATCGGCTCCGCCAGCGATACCATGAGTCCCGCAGACAGAATCGATAACACAACAACCCACGACACTGCCTTGTCAACCGTCGCTGCGAGCGCGCGGCGCTTCCCTTCTGCAAAAAGCCTCGCCAGCATCGGATATGCCGCGACGCTCGCTGCTTGGGCGATCGCACCAACCGGCACGAGCATCGTCCGCCGGGCGTATTGCAGGTGGGTTTGGGCACCGTCACCGACGAGGTCGCCAAAGGTGCTCATAAAGGTCTCGTCGAGTACAACGATTGACTGCCCGACCATGAGCGGAACAGCAATCACCGCATACTCACGCAGCACCGGATGGCGCCACGGGAGTGTCCAGTTGAGCTGCATCCCGACGCGCCTGGCGCCCCACCACTGGAGACCAAAGTTTCCGACCGCGGCCCCGACCAACGCGCCCCAAATGAAGCCCTCGGGGTCGGCTTCCCCCGTCACAGCCGCGTACAGGACGCCGCCCGAGATAATGCTGACGTTGTAGACGATCGGGGCCAGAGACGGAATCGTGAATACGCCCTTTGCGTATTGCACCGCGGAAAACAACGCGCCTGTGACGAAGAAGACCTGGGCGGGCAGGACGATACGAGTCAACCGGATCGTGTTGTCGATCTGTTCCGGCGTAAATCCTGGGTACAGTGACTCCACGATGGTCGGGGTTGCAAACCATCCGAAAACCGTCAGTCCCATGATCGCGATTGCGATCGGGCGCACTATTGCGCTCAGGGCGTCCCATCCTCCCTGTTCGTCATCGTTGGCGAGATAACGGCTGAATATCGGGATGAACGTGATTGAGAGGAATCCACCGGCGAGCAGGTAGTTCATGAAGTCGGGGATGCGGAACGCGGCAACGTATTGGTCGGTAGCCGCGGTGGCGCCAAGCAGCTGCGCGAACACTATCTCGCGGACCTGGCCGAGCAGGCGAGAAATGATGATCCCACCAGAAACGACAAGCGCGGCGGTCCCGAGACGGTTGGTGGGTTTGAACAGCTTGTTCACGGGCAGAAAGTTAGCGTCTCAAGGAGAGGATGTGGCATCACTCACCGGGGTGGCTGTCGTTTATGCGTTGTCGAGTCGGCTCAGCAAAAGGCCCAGGACAGCGGTCATCACCGCAATCGTGCCTACGACCTGGACAAGTGCGACGCCAATGCTCGGCTCAAGCGATCCGATCGCGTCGAGGGCAGTGGTGCCCGTGAAGGAGTCACTCAACAGGTCACTACCTCCGGCAAGCCCGACACGCCATGGCGACGAGGAAGCCAGTGACGGAATCGCCCCGATAATCAGATTGTCGATGAGGACGAGATAGGAAAGGGCCGCGATCGTTGCGCGCTTCGTGACGTAACCAAGTGGCGTCACGATTGCGGAATACAGGGTCGCTGACAACATGCCGGCCGCGACGAGTCCGATGATCGGGTTGCCGGATCCGCCGTCAACGACGTACGCAACGCTGAGGGCGAACGCACCCGCCGCAGCAAACGACGAGGCGACTACCGCAGTCGCGGCAATCTTCGCCGCTGCGATCGTGTACCTCGAAACGGGTCGCAACGTTAGGAAGGACAGAGTCTTGTCCGAGCGCTCGTCACCGAGCGCGGCACTTGCCAAGACAATTGCGGTGATCGGGATGATCAGGCTGAGGAGCGTTCTGATTGCTAGCTCAAGTAGGGCTTGCTCGGGTCCTTCAAACGAACTTTCGGGTATCAGTGTCTGCAACAGAGAGGGCAACAACGCTATGAGGAGGAAGCCGGCAATACGCTTTTTTGTCAGTAGCTGGCGGACCGTCACCCGAAAGATTGCGTGTGCAGTCATCATCGTCGGCCCTTTACGAGGTACCGGAATACGCTTTCGAGTGACTCGTCAACCGGCTCGAAACGGTGGATACGGGCGCCGATGTCGGATGCGATCCGGGGGAGGGCTCTGCCTACCGAGCTCAGATCTGTGGTCTCGACACGAACGCTTTCCTGGGAAACCGAGATGCCGGAAACGTCGGCTAACGACAGCAGCGCCGACGCGATCGGACGCGGTGCGTCGGTGTCGATCCTGATTTGGTACGGGATGTCAGACATCGCCGCCCGAATCGCACCGATATCGCCGGCGGCAGCGAGTTTTCCATCGACCATTGCAATGACTCTCGTCGCAAGCCGTTCTACCTCCTGAAGAACGTGCGACGAGATGACGATCGTGTGACCCGCAGCGGCGAGTTCTTTGAACATCGCAATGAGCGATGCGCGTCGAACGGGGTCGGTGCCGTTTAACGGCTCGTCAAGCACCAGCACCCGCGGGTTGTGTACCAACGCGGCAGCCACTTTGGTGCGTTGTCGCATGCCCTTGGAGTAATCCGAGATCGGGCGGTCGGCGGCGTCGAGCATTTCGACTCTGTTGAGAGCTTCAACGACCTCCGCGTTGCTGATGGCGGTGCCGATGAGGTCGGCGGCGTATCTGACGAATTGGCGTCCCGTAAGAAACGGGTACACGGAGTCGTCCTCGGGTACGAACGCTAGGTCCTTAAATACGTTGGGCGCCGTCCGTGGATTTTCGCCGAAGACCGACACCGATCCTTGCGACGGCGAGGTGAGACCCATCATCATGCGTAGGAGGGTTGTTTTACCCGCGCCGTTGGGCCCCAACAAACCGGTGATGCCGGGGCCGAAGGAACATGTGACGTCTGAGACCGCCACCTTGTTACCGAACCATTTGGAGACTCCGCGGACCTCGATCGTCGCGTCAGACACGAGGGCCGGGTTTGGTGCTGGTGTCATATGTCTCTCCGATACCGGAGGTGCACGATGAACCCAACAACGAACGCAAACACGGTCAACGCTGCGGCTGCGCTCCACAAAGGCAGGCCCGCATCGGTGAAAGTGAGGTTGTTGAGGCCGAACACCCAGTCGCGAACGACCCCGCCTGCGGTTACGACAGCAAAGAGCGGTGCAAGCGAGGAGCCCGGCAGGTCGGACTGGCCGAGACCGATCGCCAGAGAATCAACCAGTGGCAGCCCGATGATGATGGCGCCTGCCGCAAGCCCCGTTCTTTTCGCATACGCCGACACGAGAAACGCCGGGACCCCGAATGCGGCGGTGAACCCCAGCGATGCGGCGACGATGCGCAGCAGTTCGCCCGAGTCGGAAACCAACGTCGAGAAGAGCCCGGCCGGCTGAAGCGCCGAAAGACCGACGTACAGGACGAGTTGGGGGAGCAGGAGAAACATCATCATCAGGATTGCGAGCGACCCCGCGCGGGCGATGAGATAGTCCGCAGCGGAAACCGGTCGTGACGAGTAGACCGCAAGAACGTTGTCCCGACGGTCAGGAATCATGACGGCGGGTGCGGCGAGGGCAATGAACAGCAGCGAGAGGGAGGCGATAAGGTCGAAATATGATGCGTGCGAACCGAGCAGGTCTGATGCATCGATGTTCAACTCTGTGTTGAAGACAAATGACATTCCCACAAGGACAATCGCCGGCGTCATCGCACCAATGATCAGACCCATCGGCATGAACTTTGCGCGCGCTTTGCGTCCGATCCCCAACGCGCGTTTCATACCGTCTTTCACGATGGCGCGCATTGCGCCGCTGCGTCCGAGCCGTGGCCCGGTGTGCGGGACATAACCAAGGTCGTAAATCTGCCCCGTGCTCATGTTCCCTCAGCCTCCAGAAAGAGGTCCTCGAGTGTCGACCGTTTTGGAGTCAACCTCCGCATTCCCATGTGAGTGTCGGCCAGCACGTCTCTGATTAGGACGTCGACGTCGACGGACGGCGGCGCTTTCACCAGCAGACTCGCCGTGCCGCGGCCGACGGTTGCCCCGCGCGCCAGCAGCAGGTCGGCTACCGCGTCTGCGTCCCCGAGAACCTCAAGCTCGAGCGTGTCGCGGGCGACAACGCCTTCGATGGGTCCGTTGCGCAGCAGGGCGCCACCGTCAAGCATGACTACCCACTTGCACGTCCGCTCGATGTCGCTAAGCACATGACTCGATACCAACACGTTGATATCGAAATCGTTGAGTCGCGTGATGAGGTCGAGCATTTCGTCACGGCCCTCCGGGTCGAGGCCGGCGGTCGGTTCGTCGAGGAATACCAGGTCGGGATCATGCACGATGGCCTGGGCAAGCATTGCACGCTGTTTCATACCGGTCGAAAAATCTCCGATTGCGCGAAACCGTTCTTCGTGGAGCCCAACGAGTGTGAGCACGTCCGATGAGCGCTGTTTGGCCGCCTTCCTGGGAATACCGGCGAGCTCGGCGGCGTACACCATGAAATCCGCGGCTGTCTGATCCAACGGAAGCGTCGTGCCTTCCGCCATGTAACCGACTCGGGCGCGCATTGCGATGAGTTCTCGGGAAACGTCGTGTCCGAGCACTTTTACCGAGCCGGCGGTGGGGGTCAGAATGCCGAGCAAGATCTTTATCAGCGTGCTCTTGCCGGCGCCGTTCGCGCCAACCAGACCGATGGATCCCATCGGGATGCTGATGTCGAGGCTGTCGAGAGCTACGACGTTGCCATAGCTGTGGCTCAGGCCGGAAAGCTCGATAAGTGGGTGATCCATGAGGGCGTACGTTACCGCGTCGCCGACGAGGCGGGTATCAGGTATCACCCTGGGATCCGCGAACAGAGGCGACCCTGCTGTCAGCGGGTAGCCTTGCGAGGGTGGATACTGCTCTCACAATTCCAGCAGCTTTGTTGTCGTTCGGTTTTGCAGCACGAATGGTCCGTGATTACCTCGCCAGACCTCGTCCCCATGCCGCAGTGTGGGCCGCGGCGTTTGCGGCGTACGCCCTTGCGACGGGGTCGCTTGCGTGGGCTACTCTGTTCGGATGGACTCCGGCGGTGTACCGAGTCTTCTATCTCTTCGGTGCCATCGTCAATGTTCCCCTGCTCGCGGTCGGGTCTGTGTATTTGCTCTTTGGCGAGTCGAAAGGTCGCGCCGCAGCGACAGTTGCTTCGGTTGTCGTGATCCTCGGAGCGTTTGCCGTTTTGCTCGCCCCTGTCGACACGTCCGGACTCGGCGCCGCGGTCCCTGCCGGATCTGACGTGTATGCGAAGACCTTCACTGCCGGTAACGCCAACCTCCCTTCCCCACGCATCTTTGCCGGTGTAGCCGGCGGCGTTGCAGCCATTGTTGTCATCGGTCTTGCCGTGTTTTCCGCGGTACGGTGGCGGCGGAGAAACCCCAGACTTGCAAAGGGCAACGTCTTGATCGCAGTGGGGACACTGTTCCCGACGCTTGCCGGGTCAATGACCGCGCTCGGCGAAGCGGGCGGTCTTGCCGCGTCGCTCCTCGCCGGGATCGCAACGTTGTGGTGGGGGTACACGCTTGCATCAACCGCAAGACACAAACCCAACACTGCGTCACCCGAAACGGTTTGACGTGCCGCACGGGATCCGTACCATTCGTGGCGCGTCAAGAAAGCATTCATAGCTCCGCAACAAGGAGGGGGACGAGTGTTGACACAACCAGTTTCTAACCAGTCGCTGCGCAACCTCGTGCAGTCGGTGCCGAGCGTTGACGATGTCGGCGCAAAAGAACGTGTTGCAGCTCTCGGCCGCCGCTCAATCAAACGCGAGTCCAAACTGTCGGCGCTCCGGTTGGCCATCTCGATGATGGACCTCACCACGTTGGAGGGGAAGGACACTCCTGGAAAAATTCGGCAACTATGTTCTAAGGGTATACGTCCCGATCCAGCACGCAACGATCTTCCGACGGTTGCCGCGATTTGTGTCTATCCGGCTCACATAGATACGGCGGTCACCGCTCTTGGAGACAGCGGTGTGCGTGTTGCAAGCGTTGCGACCTATTTTCCGTCCGGGCAGGTAAGTATCGATGTAAAAGTCAACGACGTGCGCGAGGCGGTCGCGGCGGGCGCCCACGAGATCGACATGGTGATCGATCGCGGTGCCTTTCTGAGCGGCGACTACCTCAAAGTGTTCGAAGAGATCCAGGCCGTGCGAGAGGCGTGTGGGGAGTCCCACCTCAAGGTCATCCTCGAAACCGGGGAACTCGGCACTCTCGACAACGTGCGCAGGGCCTCGGCAATCGCAATGTCTGCCGGTACACACTTCATAAAAACATCGACGGGTAAGATTTCGCCCGCCGCCACCCTGCCGGTGACACTCGTCATGCTTGAGGCAATCAGAGATCATCACGCGGCAACCGGCGAGATGATCGGTATGAAGCCGGCGGGCGGGATCCGCACCGCAAAGGACTCGATCAGGTACCTTGTTCTCCTGAGCGAGACACTTGGCGCGCAGTGGATGACAAATGAGTGGTTCAGGTTTGGCGCGTCGAGTCTGCTCAACGATGTTTTGATGCAAATACGGTGGCTCGAAACGGGCCGCTATCAGTCTCCCGACTACTTCACGAAGGACTGAGCGATGACGGATCACACGATCGAAAAAGGTGTCGAGTGGGAGTACGCCCCATCGATTCAGTCCTCTGAGATGGTCTCCATTGCCGACAAATACGGACTATTTATAGGCGGCGACTTTGTTGATCCCTTGGATGGGGAGACGTTCGCCACGATTAACCCGGCGACAGAGGAACACATCGCGACCGTGTCGGCAGCCGGGCCAGCCGACATCGACGCCGCAGTGAAAGCAGCCCGCGGTGCGTACGAGAACGTTTGGGGCCAGATGCGACCTGCCGAGCGAGCGAAGTACCTGTACCGAATCGCACGCCTCCTCCAGGAGCGAACTCGCGAGTTTGCGGTCCTGGAAACCATTGACGGTGGCAAGCCGATCAAGGAGTCACGCGACGTCGACATTCCACTTGTAGCCGCCTATTTCTTCTACTACGCAGGGTGGGCCGACAAACTTGAGTATGCATTTGCCGGCATCGACCCCAAGCCATTGGGGGTTGCCGGGCAGATCATTCCGTGGAACTTTCCGATGATGATGTTGTCGTGGAAGATCGCACCCGCCCTGGCGGCCGGGAACACGGTCGTACTTAAACCTGCCGAAACAACACCGCTCACTGCGCTGCTGTTTGCCCAGTTGTGTGCCGAGGCCGGATTGCCGGACGGTGTTGTGAACATCGTTACGGGCGACGGTCGGACGGGGGCTGCGATTGTGGAACACCCTGATATCGACAAGATCGCCTTCACCGGGTCAACCGCCGTCGGCAAGGCGATACGTCGCGCAACGGCAGGGACCGGCAAGAAGCTCTCGTTGGAACTCGGCGGCAAGGGTGCCCACATCATCTTTGACGACGCACCCATCGATCAAGCAGTCGAAGGTGTCATCAACGGGATCTTCTTCAATCAGGGTCACGTCTGCTGTGCAGGGTCGCGGTTGTTTGTTCAAGAGAGTATCCGTGACGTATTCCTTGACAAACTTCAAGCGAGGCTTAACACGCTGCGGATCGGTGATCCGCTCGACAAGAACACCGACGTCGGCGCAATCAACTCCGCCTCTCAACTGGAGAGGATCGAGGTCCTAGTGGAATCGGGCCGTGCGGCTGGTGCAGAGATGTTCCAGTCCGAATGTGCACTCCCTGACAAGGGGTTCTGGTTTGCACCCACGGTCTTTACGGACGTTTCGCAGAGCCACCGCATTGCTCAAGAAGAGATCTTTGGGCCGGTCCTTGCAACGATGACGTTCCGCACTCCAGATGAGGCGATCGAGAAGGCAAACAACACGCCGTACGGGCTATCCGCCGGTGTGTGGACCACGAAGGGGTCGAGAATCTTGTGGATGGCAGACCGGCTCAAGGCTGGCGTCGTGTGGGCTAACACATTTAACAAGTTCGATCCTGCGTCGCCGTTTGGTGGATTCAAGGAATCCGGGTTTGGCCGTGAGGGTGGCCGTCACGGTCTCCTCCCGTACCTCGATGGGCCGTGGTCATGACCAGGGTCGACGTCCGCAAGACCGCCAAGCTGTACATCAATGGAGCGTTCGTGCGTTCGGAGTCTGGTCGCGTATATGCAGTTGAGCACGCCGACGGTTCGACCGTCGTTCGTGTGAGTCAGGGTTCGCGCAAGGACTTGCGAGACGCGGTCCGGGGGTCGCGTGCAGCACAGACCGGTTGGGCTGAGCGCAGTGGGTACAACCGGGGACAAATCATGTACCGCATTGCTGAGATCATGGAAGATCGGCGCGACAACTTCATTGATCGGCTTCTCACCGGCGGTTTTACGGCGGAGGCAGCAAATGCTGAGCTTGACGCCTCTATCGACCGGCTGGTCTGGTACGCAGGTTGGGCGGACAAGTTCACCCAGGTATTTGGCAACATGAACCCGGTAGCGGGACCCTTTTTCAATATCTCCGCCCCCGAACCCACCGGCGTTGTGGGCCTCCTCTTCGCTCACGAGTCCCCCCTCCTCGGCCTTATCTCACGTTTGTCTCCGATCATTGTGTCCGGCAACACCGTGGTTGTCGTTGTCGCTGGACCACGGCCGTTGGCGGCGGTCGCGCTTACTGAGGTGCTCGCCACATCTGATGTCCCTCCGGGCGTTGTCAACATCATCACCGGCTTCGCCGAAGAACTTGGGCCGGTCCTCGCAAAACACATGGATGTCAACGCCATCGACATTGTCGGCACGTCGGACGAGCTGGCCACCTCATTGGTTCGTGACGCAGCCGAGAACGTAAAACGCGTCACGGTTGCAACTCAGCCGGGCTTCGCCGACGAATCCGCCCAGAGTCCGTACCTGATTGCGAAGTTCGTCGAGACAAAAACGGTTTGGCATCCCAAGGGCGTCTGATGACACTGAGTATCGATGGTGCAACCCTAAGGTAACGCCGTGTTCACTGGACCGTGCAAGCGAAATGACCTCATCCGGTCAGCCTTACCCGGAGCCTCCAAGCTCGCGGCATTTTCGCTGGTGCTTGCGGCGTGTACTACGGGGGCGGTCACCCCGCCCGCAGAGGTTGACACTTGTGGTGGGCTCGTGACTATCGGCGTGGATCTTGTCGAAACGTGGGTAGAAGTCGTTGAGACCCTGCCGGTCGACGTCATGGTCGGAGACGCCACCCCACCACAGATCGTGGTTGATCTCGGTGCTACCGGTGAGCAGCTTGATGAGCGCGCGCAGGCGCTCGGATGTGATCTTGCAGAACTCAATACCGCAATCAGCGAGGCGACCGCCGATCTGGTGACCGATGACCCGGCCGCCGACCTAGTGCTCAAGGTCGTTCGTGAGGGTGCGCTGGTGAACTCTATCCAGGCGGTGGAGAGCTAAGCAGTGACGCGGCTTCGGTGTCGAGCATCCACGTGACCTTCTTCGCCTGTGCGGCGACTCGTTGAGCAGGGTGGGAGATGTTCAAGTTGAGGATTTCGTGGATCCTCTCGGCTTTCGCCCCGCCTGCGACCAGGAAAACAATGTGTTCCGCACGTCTCAACATCGCAAACGACGCAGTAAGGCGCCATGTTTCCTTGTGTTCGACCCAGTTGGCGAGATAGACATCGGCTTGTTCTCGCAACGCGTCGGTGCCGGGAAACAGCGAAGCAGTGTGGCCGTCGTCTCCGATGCCCAACAGGACCAGCCCAGGACTGGCAAGTTGCCGGGTGTAGATTCCGGCGGCTTCCTGAGGTGTAGGTAGCGACGTGTCTGGGCCAATGAATGTCACCCCGACCTCGTCCGTGAGGAGACGTCTTGCCATTGCGGAGTTCGAATCGGGATCGTCAACACTCACCCAACGTTCGTCCCCAAGCCAGCACACGACCTTTTCCCAAGCGATGTCTCTGGTAGTGAGCTCTCGGTACAGGTCAGCTGGAGTTGACCCGCCGGCAAGCCCCAACGCCGGATGTTCGTTGGATGCGATGTAGTCGGTGATAAGATCTGCCGCCGCGATTGCGACGTCGGCACGGGACGACAGGATGTGAACAGCCATGTTGTTCACGATAGGCGGCATTGCATTGGGTCGGTGTCGCTAGCGTCTCTGAGATGGCTCGACGACTGGTAATCCGCACACCGATTGGGAAAGTGACCGCCCGACTCGCAATGCCCGAGTCTCCGCTCGGCACCGGTATCGTCCTCGCACACGGCGCCGGAGCCGGTCAGGACCACCCGTTCATGGTTGCCTTACGCGATGCGTTGGCCTCGCACGGGTTCCCGACGATGACGTTCAACTACCACTACATCGAACGAGGGTCGAAGGCTCCTGATCGGGCCCCGAAACTGTTAGCTGTGCACAGGGCTGCGGCGGATCGTCTGCTCACATACTGTGATGATGTCGTCGTTGCCGGCAAGTCGATGGGGTCACGGATGGGCACCCATCTTGTCGGAGATGAAGGTTGGGTGGCGGCCGGTGTTGTGTGTTTTGCATATCCGCTGGTACCGATCGGGAAAGGCGTCCCGCGTTCAACCGAACACCTCTCCCGCATTGATTGCCCACAGCTGTACTTCGCCGGAACCAGAGATCGGTTGTCACCGCCGGACCTGATCCTGGACACGTTGTCGGCGATCAGCAGCGCCCGATTGGTCATTGTTGACGACGCCGATCACGGCTTCCACGTCTCAAAACGGTCAACCGATACAGATTCCGGAGTCCTCGCCGGGCTTGCCGCCACGACTGCAAAATGGATCAATACGTCGGTTCTCTGAGCGCATCAATGGGTAAACCCGACGACCTCCAGACGTGTCTTGAGGCAGAGTTCCGGGTGGTGGTCTAGAGGTCGGCGGGGGAGCGGTAGATGCCGGCGACCACTTCGCCCCTGCGCACGCGGAGAGTCCAGATCGAGCCCTTGCGCCATTCCGGGGGGCCATCGATGGTGCCTTGCGCGACAAGCTTGCCTATGAAGTCACCGATGACCTCACCGTGGCTACACAGCACTGCCTGGTGCCCTTGTAAGTCGGCAATCAGGTCGGCAACATCGGCGGCCGTTGATCCGTCGCCGAGGCCTGGTGCGCGTACCAGTTGGAGCCCAGCCTGTTTGGCGTAACCGCCGACCGTCTGGCGACATCTCCTGAACCTCGATGTCATCACCGTGGTGATGGGGTAGTTGGAGAGCCAGTTGTCGATAGCTGAGACCTGCTTGTAGCCACGGAGGCTGATTGGTCGCTTCCGGTCGATGTCATGCCACATCCCGCGGACCCCGGCATGAGCATGCCGAACGAGATAAATTGTCGCGGACTTTGGATGTTTCAGCATGCCCGCCGCGACGTCGATGAGGGTACGGTCGCGTCCGTAGCTGAGTTGTTTCATCGCCTTCTTGCGAGAGAGCCAGAGCACCTCATCGACCTCTTCGTTTGGTGCAAAGGAACCCTTTTTCTCCTTCATCAACCAGTACCGAACGAGCTTGGAGTTTCCGTTGCCCGTCGAGTAGAGCACACCTCCGAGAAACGCCCCAGGGCGGACGACATACCCTGTCTCTTCTTCCACTTCGCGCACTGCGGCGTCGTGGAACGGTTCACCGATGTCGAGTTTTCCCTTCGGAATCGACCAGTCGTCATACCTCGGGCGATGTGCGACCAGATACTGGATAGAACCCTTGCGAGTCCTGTAGACCACGCCGCCGGCGGCGTGGATCTGAGCTGCGGGGCTGATGTTCTTCAACGGCCGCCCGCTCCCGCGGTCGGTTCCAACGCCGTCTGCATGAAGTGGGCGTGGCTGCCGCAACCACCGTTGTGAGGGACTGGGCGCCAATCGCCGTCCACCTGTCGCCACGCAAGCAAATCGTCGTTCAGCAACGTTTCGATGATCCCGTCGAGCCTGGTTTGCAACTGGGGGTCGTCGACGGGCGTCAGCACCTCCACGCGAGCGTTCAGGTTGCGTTGCATCATGTCTGCAGAGCCGAAGTAGTACGTCGCACCTTTTCCGACGGTGCCAAACCGGAAGATCCGCGAATGCTCGAGGAATCTTCCTACCACCGAACGAAGTGTGATGTTTTGTGAAAGGCCAGGCACCTCGGCGCGAAGCCCACAGATGCCACGGACAATCAGATCGACCTGGCAGCCCTTGGATGAAGCTTCGTACAACTCATCGATGATGTCGGCGTCGATGAGGTGGTTGAGTTTGAGCAGGATGCGACCATCTGAGCCGCGATCGGCCTGTTCTCGAATACGGCTTGTGATCTCGGTGCGCAGATGGTGTGGGGCAACGAGAAGCTTGCGGTAGTGGGGTGCGGCTGCGTAGCCGGTGAGGGCGTTAAACAGCTCGGATAGGTCAGCGCCAATGTCGGGATCGGCTGTCAGAATGCCGAGGTCTTCGTACAGCCGGGCGGTGTTCGGGTTGTAGTTGCCCGTCCCAATGTGGGCATAGCGTTTCAGCACTCCACCCTCGCGCCGCACGACGAGAAGGGTTTTGGTATGGGTCTTGAGACCCGGTACTCCGTACACGACATGGACGCCGGCGCTCTCAAGCAGTTTCGCCCAACTGATGTTCGCCGCTTCGTCGAAACGGGCCTTCAGCTCGACGAGCACAACGACCTGCTTGCCCGCCTCAGCCGCTGCGATCAGCGATCTCACAATGGTTTCCTCACCGCCGAGGGCGGGGTCGTCAGGGATTGATGTCCGGTATAGCGTTTGTTTTATTGCGAGCACATTGGGGTCGTGTGCGGCCTGTGCAAGGAATGCACCCGTCGAGGTTGCGAACGACTCGTACGGGTGGTGAACCATGATGTCGCCCTTTGTGAGCTCGTGGAAGAAGTCGACCGGTTGGTCGCCGCGATCGGCGATTCTTGGCTGCGTTGTCGGAGTCCAGGAGTTGTCCTTGAGGTCAGGTCTTGCAATGTTGTAGATGTCCGAGAGGCCGCTGAGACCTAGAGGCGTGGACCTGCGGAAGACGTTGCTGCTCGACACGCCGAGTTCTGAGGCGAGTAGGTCGAGCATGCTGTCGCTCATGCGGGTGTCGATTTCAAGCCGCACGACGGTCACGGACCTTTGTCGGAACCGCAGCACCGACTCCATGGCCTCAAGCAGATCTTTGGCCTCTTCCTCCTCCACTGCAATGTCGGCGTTGCGGGTGACCCGGAAGAAAAAATGGTCAACGATGTCACTGCCAGAGAAGAGCCGATCGAGGTGAGCACCGATGACCTGTTCAAGCGGGACAAATCGATACTCATCGCCGAGTTGTACAAAACGCGGAAGGATCGGAGGCACCTTCACCCGAGCAAACTCCGTGGTTCGCGACGACGGGCGCTGCAACTCAACTGCAATATTGAGTGAGAGGTTCGAGATGTAGGGGAACGGGTGTGAGGGGTCGACGGCGAGGGGAGTGAGCACCGGGAAGAGCTGTTCGTCAAACGCCTCCGACAAGTACTTCCGCTCTCCGTTGGAGAGGTCGGTGTAGTCCGTGATGTGGATGTCGTTGTTAGCCAGCGCCGGGAAAAGGTCGTCGTTCATCAGCGAGTCCACCCGGGTGATGATCTCAACCATCGCTTTGTGAATTGCGTCGAGTTGTGCCCGCGGTGACATCCCGTCGGCAGGGCGCCTGCCGACTCCGGTTACGTCGTGTTCGACCAGCCCTGCAACGCGTACCTGGTAAAACTCGTCGAGGTTGTTGGCAACGATGGCGACAAACTTGACCCGCTCAAGCAACGGCGTCTCTTTGTTCTCCGCCAACGAGAGCACACGCGTCTGGAAATCCAGGAGCGACAACTCCCGATTGATGTAACTTTCAGGTGGGTGCGCGGTCATCGGTAGGCTTTCGGGGACTGGTCCATCGTACTTCCCCCTACGTCGACAGGGTCAGGTCGCTTCCGTACGGAAATTGTCGTCCTCAATCGCAAGGACCTTGTCAAGCCGACGTCGGTACTGTCCCTTGTCCCAAAAGGTCGCATCGAGGAAAGCGACAACGATCTCCCACGCCAAGGCTCTGCCCGTGACGCTTGTCGCAAGGGAAACCATGTTTGCGTCATCGTGTTCCACTGCCTGATGGGCGGTGTACGTGTCGTACGCCTGGAAACAGCGAATTCCGCGGATCTTGTTTGCTGCAATGCACATGCCGGCGCCCGATCCACAGATGACGATTGCGCGGTCGGCCGCTCCGTCGAGCACAACTTCAGAAGCTGCCACCGCAAAGTCGGGGTAGTCGACCGACTCGGTGCTGTCGGTGCCGACATCGATAACCTCGTGTCCGCGATCCACGAGCAACGGAATGAGTTCGTTTTTCAGTAGGTATCCGGCGTGATCGGAGCCCACAACAATGCGCACCAACGTCTCCTTTTCGTGACTTGGCCACGATACTCGCATCGATAGGCTCGTGAACAGGTGTAGGTTGAACGGGTGAAGAAGCTCGCGGCCACATTCCTGGTGATAGCTGCGGCTTGCGGGTCAGGCGGCACGGCACCGCCGATCGGACAATCCGAGACCCTATGCACCGAAGTTTTCTGCGTAGATGTGCCGGCCGGGTGGTCGGTGTTGGATTCGGGAGGGTCATACGTCGTCCTCGCCAGGTCTGACGATGCTGACGTGTTGATATCGATTGCTCCGATGAACATGGAAGGCGTGGCGACAGCCGCGGGGCGAACGTGGCCGATATCACGGTCCGAAGTCGTTGAGGCGCTTTGGGCGATTGTCGAAGACGGCACTGGCGAGGTGGAGAAGGTTGAGCCGCAGTTTGACGGGTCGATCGACAGTTTCGTCGTGCTTACGGATGGTTTTGCGTGGCACCGTCTGGTCGTGACCGAGTCGCCGCTTGCGTACTCAATCGAACTCCGAGCAGGCGGCAAATCGTGGGAGAAGCACGCTGATCTGATTCGCACGACGTTTGAGGTTCTCCCATAGTGCGCGGTCTAGATGGAATCGGCCCGTAGAATCCTCATGATGGAAGCTATGCGAGTAACCGGTGGAACACTTCTGCGCGGCACGGTTCATGTGCTGGGGGCAAAGAACGCCGCCCTCAAACACCTCGTTGCGACGTTGCTGGCACCCGGCGCCCACACCCTGACGAACGTCCCCGACATTGTTGACGTCTCACTGATGGGTGAGGTCCTCACACACGTCGGTGCGACCTGCACCGTTGATGGCACGACGATGACGGTCACCGTTCCTGACGACATTTCAGCCGAGGCGCCGCTTGAAGTGGTCAGCAGGATGCGAGCATCGATTCTCGTTGTTGGTGCTCTGCTCGCACGCGTCGGCGAAGTGCGGATTGCGCTACCCGGTGGAGATGACTTTGGATCGCGTCCCATCGACATGCATCTCGATGGGCTTCGCCGCCTCGGCGCAGAGTTCGAGATTCGAGAGGGAGCGCTCCACGGGTGGGCGCCGCGTGGGTTGATCGGGGCGGACGTCGAACTCGAGTTCCCGTCGGTTGGTGCGACGGAGAACATTCTGCTGGCGGCAGTGATGGCCAAGGGGACGACGATTCTCACCAATGCAGCACGCGAACCTGAGTTGACAGATCTAGCGATATTCCTGTGTGCGATGGGAGCGACCATAACCGGCGCCGGCACATCCCGTCTCGAAATCACCGGGGTCCCCGAGTTGCACGCAGCGACCCATGCCGTAGTTCCCGACCGTCTTGAGGCCGGCACCTACCTGCTTGCGGGCGCCGCATCTGGAGGCGAGGTCACGGTCGAGGACTGTGTGCCGGACCATCTCAGGATGGAATTGTCGAAGATGAGAGCTGCCGGTTGTGATGTCGTTACCGGCGATTCTTCGATTACGGTGTCTGGCCCAGGACGTCCAACCGCGGTCGACTTTGCCACACTGCCGTATCCGGGCTTTCACACCGACATGCACCCTCAGATGGTGGCGTTCCTTGCTTCAGGTTTGGGTACGTCGATAATGACGGAGAACATTTACTCGGGCCGGTTTCGGTATATCGACATGCTGAATCGTATGGGCGCGGCGATCCGTGTAGACGGGCAACATGTGGTGATCGACGGTCAGAGTCGCCTCAGCGGAACCACCGTGGATGCGTGTGATATCAGAGCCGGTGCGGCGCTCACCATTGCGGCCTTAGCGGCCGAGGGGACGACGACCATCCTCGACGCCAGCCACCTCGATCGGGGTTACACCGAATTCGTCCCGAAGCTTGCTGCATTGGGGGCGACAATTGAGCGCTTCGACATCTAGGTTTACGCGACGGCACTCGGCCGCCGGCATCACATGGTTGGCTGCGGCGATGGTGTTGGGAACGCTCGGTCAGGGTGTCGCATCAGCACAGCAGACCGGCAGTGGCATCTATGAGGTGACGATTGTCCCGCGCCAAGGGACCGAGATTGTCTGGCGTAATCGGAGCTATGTCGGAGCCCTCAACATCGGCACCGCTGACAAGAATCTAGTACTCGTCGAGGAGGTGGACCTAGACGGGTACCTGCGCGGAATTCACGAAGTTCCGCTGTCGTGGCCCGACGAAACTCTTGCAGCCCAGGTTGTTGCTGCCCGTACCTATCTCGCGTGGACGATGGCGCGCGGGCGTTCGTCTTCGGGTCGAAAGTATGAGTTCGACATTTGCGCGACGACGCAATGTCAGGTGTACGGAGGCAGCAGTCCGGGGGATTCGGTTGACGAACTGCGCTGGGACGCCGAGATCGCCCGTACGTCGCGCGAGATCCTTTTGTACGAGGACTCCCCGGCCCAGGCGCTGTACTCGTCGAGCGCCGGGTCGCGTACCCGGGCTATCCAGGACATTTGGGGTGCCTCCGCGAAACCGTACTTGCAGCCCGTCGACTCTCCAGAACTTGATGTGACGCCGTATCGGTCGTGGACCGTTGTCGTGCCCGCTGACGCTTTCCGGCGCGTCGTTGCCATGTCTGGGTTCACCGTCGGTGGTGATATCACTGACGTTTCCGTAGTCGGTCCGGGGGAGGGCGAGGGTCCTTCGCAGGTGGAGATCCGCTCAGAACTCGGTATCACCTCTATTGCAGTGTCGCGCATTCGAGCCATTTTCAATGTCCATGGCCCGACGCTGTATCCGGGTCTGTTTCCTGGACCCCGGCCGTCGGGGAGGCGGTGGCCGCAGACGATTCTGTCCTACACGTTCGCAACGCATGTTGAGGGTGAGAATCCGTCGGCGATATCGAGCGTGTCGGCGTTCTTGCCGGCGTCCGACCGGCCGACTCCTCTCACGGTCGTGTTCGACGGCGAGGGTTGGGGTCATGCGATTGGGATGTCGCAGTGGGGCATTAAGGCAATGGGTGACAACGGTTGGGTGTACGACGACATGCTCGCCCATTATTACGGTGGTCTGCGTCCTGAAGACGGTGGGCGCTACATCCCCGACACGGTGCGGATCGGACTCACCTGGACATCGCCGTCGCTGCTCTTCGAGGCTACGGGTTCGTTCGATTTGTGGGTGAACGGTTCGTTTGCGGGCGTTGTTCCCGGCGGAGAGTGGACGTTCGACCGTTCATCGAACGGCATCCGCCTGACGCCACCCGTCGGCGCTGAAATTGTTGTCGCGTTGCTGACCGGCAAACATTGGCCGCGCTGATACGAAGGCCAGACATCCATGCAGGCCGTGTTCCGCGAGCAGTCGGTGCGGACAGAAACCGCCTTCAGAGTCGGCGACGTGCCGTACAATGTCGTCAGCACACGAGGGGCTCACATGGCCGACGAACAACAGATGCAGACGTCCACAATTTCGGTGGCGTCGCCGCGGGGTGTTGACGATCTCGGCGCGGCACCTCCGACCGACACTCCGATCGACGAGGATCTGCTCAACGAAGTCCTTGAGTACATTCGTCCGGCGCTCCAGGCCGACGGTGGAGACATGATTCTTCTCGGCACAGACGGCGGGCGAGTGACTCTACAACTCGTCGGTTCCTGCGACGGTTGTTCGCTCGTCTCGATGACCCTGACGGCGGGAATAGAACGGATCCTCAAAGACCGCGTCCCCGGTGTAGTCGAGGTCATCGCGCTCTAGCTGCACCGCTGGGAAGTCACCCGCGAACTCTCTGAGAGGCGATACAGCTTGCTGGTTGGTAGCCGATCTGATTTGATCAAACTGGTGCGAGCTGCCACGAGTCGATTTCGGCGATGATGGTGTCGAGATGGTCTGTGATGACGGGTGCGTCTTGGCCGCGGCTGGCGACGAATAGCCCCATCGTCATGACCGCAAGGACGCGTGCCTTTCTCGCTGCAAGCTCGGGTGCGACCGTGTCGCTGCGCTCGCTTTGTGTGAGGCTGTTGAAGAATGATTCGTAGAGTCGCTGCTGGTAGGCGTCGCCGACCTTGCGGGCCTCCGGGGACGCTATTGCAAGCTCGGTGATTGTGTTGACGATCATGCAGCCAAGGTATCCGCCGCCGTCGTCAACGACCCTACCGCGCCATTGTGTGAAGAACGAACGGACCCCGGCCACACCTCCGGGGTTATCCAAGGGAGCCAAGGCGGTATCGAATCCCGTTAGATAACGGGCCAGGGTACGGTCGAATAGCTCGCGTTTCGAGCCGAACGCGCGGTACAGCGACGATCGTGACAAACCGGACGTGCTGACGATGTCGTGCAACGAGGTGGCTTCATAACCCTTTTCCCAGAACAGGTACATCAGGCTCGTCAGCACCTCGCCAATATCGAAGCTTCGTGTTCGTGTCATGTTTATCCAGCGACTTGATGGGAATGATCGGTCCATTATGGTAACGCAGGAACGATCGGTCCCATTGGGTGGTTGATGAACAAGGTGATGATGCGCAAGCAACTGACAGGATCTGCAACCAGAGCGCTTGCAGGTTTCAAACGGCGTATCGAAACGGGCGAATCAATCGACACAGACTCCGCCCTCGATACCTCGCTGGTCGTTGTCGCCGGCTAGCCACACCAGTGGTACTTGGGCAGCTCCGCTCTTACGCGCTCAGGATGGGACCTTGTGCGATGAGCGGGTCCTGACTGCAGTGGTCCGGTAGTGTCATCTCGATGCCGAATCCGATTGACGCCACACTCTTGATTCAGGCCGCCCGCAGCGGCGACAGCCGATCGCTTGCGCGGCTCATTTCCGCCGTCGAAAGCGGGGGTGCCGTTGCGACCGAGATCGTATCGGCGTTGTATCGCGACATCGGTCATGCGTGGACCGTCGGGATCACCGGCGCACCGGGTTCGGGGAAGTCGTCTCTTGTGAACCATCTGATAACCCATATTCGTCGCGGCGGCGCCAAGGTTGCTGTTGTGGCGGTTGACCCTTCGAGCCCGTTCACGGGTGGGGCGATCCTGGGGGACCGCATTCGAATGCAGCAGCACATTGATGATGACGGTGTGTTCATCCGTTCCATGGCTTCGCGGGGGCAACTCGGCGGCTTAGGTGCGTCCTCGTCGCGTGTCGTGATGATTCTTGATGCTTTCGGGTTTGACGAAGTGATTGTCGAGACGGTCGGGGTCGGGCAAGCCGAAGTCGATATTGCCGCAAACGTCGACACCACCGTTGTTGTGGTCAACCCCGGCTGGGGTGATGCGGTGCAGACCGCAAAGGCGGGTCTACTCGAGATCGGTGACGTATTTGTTGTGAACAAGGCCGACCGGCCCGGCGTAGACGAAACGATTAGGGACCTCAATGCGATGCTCGACCTCGATGTCGATTCCTTCTGGCGTCCGCTCGTTGTGCAATGCACCGCTCATACGGGCGACGGCACCGAGGCCGTGTGGGACGCCGTAACGCAGCACCGAGAGCACCTTGACGGGGGTGGCAAGATCCCGGCGCGACGTGATCGCTGGCGGACGGAGTTCCGCCGCGCGGTCAAGCACCGGTACTCGGAGAGAGCACAAAGGCTGCTGAACTCGAGTGCGGCCACCGCCGTCGGTGATGCCGTTGCGGATCTCGAAAAGGATCCGTGGACCGCAGCCGCTGAATTGACATGGGACCTCGACCGGTAGCCACCTTGGGTGCACCACTAACCTTGTACAAAGCTGTCTACGGTTGTTAGCCAATCTGTCTGCGGAGGTCCCATGAGTCTTATCCACTACGAAGTCATCGGTGCGGTCGTCAAGATCACCCTCGACCGGCCCCCTGTAAATGCTCTCTCGGGGGAACTCATTGCCGACATCGGCGAAGCCGTCGAGAAGGCCGCGGCAGATGACGTCCGTGCGGTGGTCATCACGGGCACCAAACACTTCGCCGCGGGGGCGGATATCAAACGATTCGTCGATGCGTTCGATTCTGATTCTGATGAGCCGATCGCATCCACCCTGGCCGGCGTCGTGCGTCGTTTGGAATTACTTGAAAAGCCGGTGATCGCTGCAATCCAAGGATATGCCCTCGGTGGTGGTCTCGAACTCGCGATGGGGGCCGACTTTCGCTATATCGGCGAGTCGGCCAAGGTAGGCCAGCCCGAGATCCTGCTTGGCATCATCCCCGGTGCCGGCGGGACGCAGCGTCTTCAGCGGCTCTGCGGATACCAGGTCGCCAAGGAACTCAACATGAGCGGTCGTCAGGTGG
Source organism: Acidobacteriota bacterium (assembly GCA_022562055.1). Lineage (NCBI taxonomy): Bacteria > Pseudomonadati > Acidobacteriota > Acidobacteriota bacterium. The sequence goes on from JADFQA010000003.1 coordinate 46,876, forward strand.
GCGCGGAGGAGGCGCTTGCAATCCACATCGCGGACAAGGTCGTGGCAGACGACTCGCTTGTCGAAACCGCGATGGCTGACGCTGCGACTTGGGCCGGTGGACCGACCAGAGCGTATTCTGCTGTGAAGCAGGCAATGGCCGAGGGTTACGGTCGCCCCATCGATGAGGCTATGGACGTTGAGCGCGACTCCTTCGAGCGTGTCTTTCGCACTGAGGATGCCAAAACAGGAATTCTTGCTTTCGTCAACAAGGAAGCGGCTGACTTCTCCGGTCGCTAGCCGGCCCTTGCGATCAGGTCCTCAAGGTTGGCGAGGTTCCTGCGCCATACCCGCGTGACAATCGGTCTTGCGATCAGGTCGCCGAGTCTGCCTCCGAGCTGCCAGGGCATCGTGAGCGTCTCGGTCCATGTAACCGTGGTCACGTCGGGGCACCACTAATGTTGCCGTATGGATCCGAATCCCTGGCCGCGACGATATAAGATCGTCGCCCTGATCTCCCTGGCGCTAGCAACCGTGATCCTCGGAGGCCGTGTCGTATTCTTCAGCCAGAGCATCGGATCTGAGCTATTCAAAAACGCTGACGTCGAGATTGTGTACGACATCGATGTCATCGGTGTCGGTGGTGGACGTATAACCCTGGCACGTAGCGCGGCAACGGAACGAGCGGGAATCTGGAGTGTCGAATCTAAGAATGCCCAGGGCCAAATCTCCGAAATAGTCTCGTCGGCCGAGATCTCCATCGAACGCATCTTCCGCTCGGTGAGCGGCGAGTTCTCCGGTGGCGACCGGATACGAGTGGTCAGCGATGTGTTTTTTGGCGATCCCGAGCAGGCGCACAACATCGACTTTGAGACCGTTCGTGTCGTTTCGAACGTCGGAGTGTTGCCCGCATGGTTCATAGAAGGCGACGGCGCAACATGGGTTCTGTACGTGCACGGTCGCGCAGATGCGGGTCGTGCGGAGGTGCTGCGAATGCTGCCATCTCTTGAGGCCCAGCGGCTTCCCGTTCTTGTCATTTCCTACCGATCCGACGGGACGGCACCCGACGCCCCAGGCTCATCAATCGGGTGGGGCTACGACGAGTGGAAGGACCTGACCGCTGCTGTTGCATTTGCACGATCTAAGGGCGCCGAGAAGGTCATATTGGTGGGGACGGATCTCGGCGCAAACATCATCATGACGTATCTCCACGAATCGGCGGACCTATCAGGTGTAGCCGGTGTGGTTCTCGAGACTCCGCTGCTCAATCTGCAAGCAACTGTGGACAAGGCTGCTGCTGACTACGGCATTCCCGGGGCCCTGCGGCCGTTTGCGGAAGCGTTCGTCCGCGTGCGGTACGGGGTTGATTGGGGAGACGTGAACCACATGGACAGGGCAGACCAGTTCGATGTCCCCATGTTGCTCATGGTCGGGACCGCCGACCCGTTGTTGACCGTGGCGGCGGCTGAGGACTTCGCCGTGGCCGTGCCGGACGATTTTGTAACGGTGGTGACGTTCGAGGCTGGGTCGCACGCGACGTTGTGGAACGTGGATCCGGACGCCTACGATGCTGCGATCCTTGGTTTCATTGATCGGTTTCTGGAGAACTGATGGTGGCTCGTGCCGGCAGGCAGGGTTAGGCCTGGAGCGCCAATCGGATTGTTTCGACTGACGGGTTCACAAGACCCATATCCCCAACTACCACCGTCGGGACCGTTTCGTTTCCTCGGGCGTATGAGCGAACGATGGTGGCGCCATCTTCGTCGTCCCAGATGTTGACACTGCTGTACGGAATCTCGGCTCTCTCCAGATCTCTGAACAATCTGGCGCAGAATCCGCAACCGGGGCGCCAATAGACGATCGGCTGTTGGGTTGTCATAACCGCTCCTGAGTCGGCGAACGTGCAAGTGGAAGCTGTCACAATACCCTGATGTTGTATCTCGATCACGCCGCAACAACGGTGATGAGGCCGGAAGTGCGCGAAGCAATGGCTCCCTACCTCGACGACGCTTTTGGGAACCCGTCCGGGATCCATGGTATCTCTCGACGCGTCAAGAACGCCGTGGAGGAGGCTCGTGAGGAGATCGCAGAGCTGCTGGGCGCTAAAAGACCGCTTGAAATTGTTTTCACGGGTGGCGGCACCGAGGCCGACAACCTAGCCTTGATGGGTCCGGTGCTCGACTCAGACGACCGGACCGCAACCGTCACGGTGCAGACCGAACACGAAGCAGTGATCGAGACAGCGCGGTTTCTTCGGCGTCTAGGCAACTCCGTCGAGTTTGTCGGCGTGGACGCAATGGGACGCATCGACATTGCGGCATTGGGCAACGCCGTCGACACCGACACTGCAGTGGTATCGGTCATGACAGCCAACAATGAGACCGGCGTCGTCCATCCGCTGCTGGAGATTTCTGATATCGCCCACTCTGCCGGTGCGCTCTTGCACACCGACGCTGTGCAGGCATTTGTGTCAGAGGAAGTCACCGTTGCTGCCACCGGCGCGGACCTTATTTCTCTCGCTGCCCACAAATTTGGGGGCCCGATGGGAGTCGGGCTTTTGTATGTGCGAAACGGCGTCGAACTTGAGCCGGTGCTTCATGGGGGTGGCCAGGAGCTGGGGCGACGTTCCGGGACGCTCAACGTCGCCGGCATCGTAGGCATGGCAACAGCCATGCGGTCCACGGTTACAGACAGAGCTGACTTCAGGCGTCGTGTCGGTGGGGCAAGGGATTCGTTTGAAAACGTTCTGATGCAAAGATTCGGGGAAATTTCGCGCAACGCACCGATCGATAGCCGGCTGGTACAGCACTCTCACTTGCGCATGACAGGGTTCTCGGCAGAAACCCTGCTCATCAGACTTGACCAAGAAGGCATTGCTGCCGCCGCGGGCTCTGCGTGCCAGTCGGGAGCTATTGACGTTTCGCACGTTCTTGCCGCAATGGGAATGGACGAGGTTGCGGCGGGCGAATGTGTCCGATTCACGTTTGGATGGGTGAACACCGAGTCGGACGGAATCGATGCTGCCGAACGTGTCATCAAGACCATGCAGATGTTGCAGTGAGGGCACTCGTAGCCATGTCGGGTGGTGTTGACTCGTCAGTGGCGGCCGCGATGATTCTCGATGCAGGCCACGAAGTCATCGGTGTCACCCTCAAACAGTGGGAGGGACCGGGTGGCGAAATGCCAACTGCCGGATGCTGTACCGTCGGTGACGCAGAGGACGCTAGGCGTGTCGCCGCACAGCTTGGCATCCCCTATTACGTGCTCGACTACGTCGACGAGTTCACCGAAAAAGTCGTCCAGCGGTTTGGCGAGATCTACATGCAGGGCCGTACGCCGAACCCGTGCATCGAGTGCAACCGCACCGTGCGCTTTCATGCGCTTCTGGATCGCACCACCGAGTTGGGGTGCGACGTCCTGGTCACCGGGCACCACGCACGGGTGACTCACGATGACCACGGCTACCACCTCCGCACTGGTCACGACAGCGGTAAGGATCAGAGTTATGTGCTTCACATGCTCGGCCAGGACGAGCTGTCGAGGGTCAAGCTCCCGATTGGTGAGATCACCAAGGATGAAGTCCGCGAGAGGGCTCGCGAACTCGGTCTGCGTACCGCCAACAAGCCCGACAGTCAGGACCTGTGTTTTGTTGGCGATGGGAACTACCGAGACTTTCTCCGTGAACACTTTCCCGACACAGCAATACCCGGCGAAGTCATCACGACCACTGGAGAAGTTGTCGGTGAACACGACGGCACCATCGACTTCACGATTGGTCAGCGCAAAGGCCTCGGTGTTGCACTCGGTGAGCCCCGCTACGTCGTCGACATCGATCCGCAAAGCGCTCGGATAACCATCGGTAAAAAGGCCGACCTACTCGCCGACGGTTGCGTTGTTGAGGACATGACTTTTGTTGCGGGCAGTCCGCCACTTGACTCGGAGATCACTGTGAAAATACGGTACCGCGCTGAACCTGTCGACGCGTTTCTTGACACGGGCGGGGAGGATGCGGTTATCCGGTTTTCGAGTGCGCAGCTTGGTGTCGCCCCTGGGCAGGCGGCGGTGATATACCGAGGCGACGAAGTGCTCGGCGGCGGGACGATCGCTGCGTCGCTGTAGATGGGCTTCGAGATCACGGGTGTTGGGTCACTTCCACACACGGATGTCGGAGAGGCTGTTGCATTTGTCGATACCACCACAACCGTTTCATACGTTCCGCAGCTCCCGCAGAGACACCCGTCTGAAGGGATGATCGTGCAGTGGGGCGACGGTCTGTGTGGTTGCGGTCCCGGTGGTGCCTATGGGCTTGTACACGGGGCAGCGTATGGCGATAGGGCGGAGGCGGAGTCGACAGCAACAACGTTTCTTACCGGTCGGCGAGACGCAGTCATCAAGACGCAGGCAACGGGGCCGATCACTCTGGGGTTGGCAATGCTGCGTGGCGGCGCCGATATGGCGGTTCTGTGGGATGGCCTCGTTGCGGGGTTGATCGAGCGCATCGACTCACACGTCGCGACTATTCGACGGATGGTGCCCGGCGTATCGGTCGTCCTCATCCTCGACGAGCCGTTGCTGGCAGCGTGGGGGTCCGAACGCGGCCCGGACGCCGATTTAGGTCTCGTGCGAGATGTGCTTGGCGCCGTGATAGACGGCGTCTCCGTGAGACCCGGAGTACATTGCTGCGGCGATCCCGACTGGGCAATGATCGCGGGTTTGGGACCCCGCTGGTTCTCGTGGGACGTCGCCAGCCTCGGTCCCGGATTCACCGACCGAGTTGATTCCATAGCTGACGCGATCGGCAACGGCACCGGTGTCATGTGGGGTGTCGCACCAACATCGCTCAATCCCATACCCGACATTGAAACTCTCGTGAGGCGCTACCAGATCGCCCTGACCAGGCTTGTCGCCGCAGGCGCACCTCTTGGGCCGATGCACGGCAACGCCTGGTACACCCCGGGTTGCGGCCTCACAGGGACGACTGTTCCCGACGCCGCACACGTGATGCAGGTCGTGCATGATGTCGTCGACCGCATCCATGGTGGTGAGGACCGGTAGATCCCGATCCTGGCGGGTCGGGGGGCTGAGTCCATTCCTTGTACCGCTTACGCCGGGCGGGGGAGTGTTCCCGCTACGAGGAATCCGGCAAGTGGAAACGACGCTGGTGGAGTCCCGTCGGGTTTGGCGAAACTCACCTCGTCGGGTGTCGTGTGGCAGAACCACATCTGTCGCTGCCCAGGTGTTTTTGACCACAGGGCGCTCGGTTGTGCAGCGAGGTTGACCCCGTCCGGGTGGCGTGCTGACCAATATCGTATGAGGTCGGTGCCTTGCTCCATCAGCCACGATCCGAGTTGCTGGGTGAAGGTGTAGTCGGATGGATCCGTAAGTTGCGGCTTCACGTTCGACAACCGGGTCAGATCAACGGCGTGGTGTGTGCGGAATCTGACGGTGAACATCTCGTGTCGGGAACGAATCGGTGTCGGGAACTGCGTTTCCATGTCGCTGAGAAAGATAAACCGGTAATACGCGACCTCTGCCAGGCAGCTTTTGGGGTCTTCGCTTGCGTAGAAGAAGCTAGCCATGACACGGGTGCCAAACCGGGAACCGTGCGTGAGGGGCGGGTACCGAAACGGTGTCCGCAACAGATAGTGGAGTGCTTCGGTATGGGGCCGATAGGGTGGTTTTGAGTCATCGAGAAGCCGTTCAAGCACCAACTGCTCATCGAGCGTGTCCACTAGCTCGGCGGTTGCGGCCTTCCCCTGGTGCTCAACCATTCGGTAGCCGCTGACCGAAAGCACCCGATGCAGCTTGCGACCGCTGAACAGTTCAGATGGTGAGACCACTTCCATTGGTCAGGTCTTGCCCCGCATGGCATCGAGATACTCAATGGACCGATACAGGCCGTTGATGGTCTGTACGAGTTCGGCTGGTACACCACCCAGGCCAGCGTTCTGGGTGATGAACCAATGACGCATGAATGCCTGGTCACCGCCGCTGATCGCTGACAGTGACCGAAACATCCGAACAAAAAGAAGACTCAGTTCGCCCTGTTTGGACATAGGATCGAAACCGCTTTCAGCGTGGCGAGCCAGCGTGGTGCGACTGACACCGAGGATCAACGCCGCCGACTCTCTGGTGACACCGAGTTGGGCACTGGCGTTGGTAAACGCTTTGTTTAGCACGTGTGAGGTGTCGGGGCTCTGTATCTGTGTCGCGACTGTCATATCGGTTCCTCTCGAACTCAGGATAACACAGAAATGTCCATTTGCACGAAAGGACCCTGTTTTTCGCCAAACGATACACCGGTCTTGTCAGGCGTGATCTGCTCTGTAGGAGTAATGTTGCAATGATCGTGTGATTTCAGGAACAGATGGCGTAGGTTGTGGGTAGTTTGATGATATGAAACACTTTCTTCTCTTCGGGATGCTCAGCGCGTTCGCACTCTTGGCTGGGGCTTGTTCGAGCACGCGACAAGGGGATGTCCTGCTGATCCTCGATGAGGGAGCAGCCGTCGTCATCGTCAACCCAGATGGAGGTGTTGTCGAACGATTCGAACCTGCGTCCGACGCCGCGTATTTCCAACCGATTTGGGCATCGACAGACACGTTCGTGCGAGCAGAGACGTCCCCGCAAGGCAACCACCTGGCAGCCATCCGCATTGGTGGTGAAGAAGTTTGGGACGTTGAATTCGCAACACCCCCGTTCTACTACCTCGCCTCGCTCAAAGAGGATTCGGCGACAGTGATCCTGCTGCGAAACAACGATTTCTCGCCTGGCCTCGTCGCTGAAGTTGTTTCCGGTGTCGGTTCCGTCGACCCTGTGGGAAACGGCGCCCCGTTTTACATGACGTGGGATCCAGACAGCGACCGGTTTGCCACCCACGTGGGGGCTGTACGCCTCGATGTTCACGCCGAGATCACGGAGACAATCAGCGATTCCGCGGGAATGTTTCAAGCGCCGGTGTGGCTCGAAGCTGGTCTTGTGACCCTGCGAACTGAGAACACCAGGACGTTTCTTTCGCTGTGGGATGGTGCGGAGTTTGCAGACCTCGCTACCGTTCGTGGCCCAGCTCGATTCGTGGGGGCGGGGAATCGTCTCGCGGTACAAACGACGAACAGCAGCGATCCGGGCGCAATCTTGGCTTCGGCACAAACAATTCCAGCCATCAGTACCGGTGTCCTGACAGTCATCGATCTGACAAGCGGATCGCTGTCCGCTGTCTCGTCAGACCCGGCTCTTGTCTACCAATGGGACGCAACAGGGAATCGCTTGTTGTTTTTGGATTTCGTAAATGACGGCGACCTCGCGGTGCAGTGGCACGTTTGGGAAGGTGGCGACGTTACCGACTTCGAGCAGTTTGCGGTGAACGTTTCGTGGCTCCAGTCGTTTGGACCATTCTTCGACCAGTACGCCCAGTCCGTTTCGCTGTGGGCTCCAGATGGATCGGCGTTTGTTTACCCAGCAATCGTGGACGGTGAGCCCAGAATCTTGGTCCAGGACATTGACGACGAGACAGCAACGGACGTCGCCAGCGGCGTCTGGGTTGCCTGGTCGCCGTAAGCCGACCTCGCCAGGCAGGGGAACACGGGTGCTGTATCTTGTTGTCTGCATCGACCCGAGGTAAACCGCGTGACCCCAACGACCGACCCATCAAAACGTGTCGCTGAACTGCGCGAAGAGATCTGTTCGCACAACTACGGGTACTACGTCCTTGGAGAAACAACCATCCCCGATGCCGACTGGGATGACCTCATGCGCGAGTTGCGGGCGCTCGAGGAAGCCGATTCTGCGCTGGTAACCATTGATTCTCCGACCCAGCGCGTTGGGGCTGCGACCGAAACCACCTTTGATCCTGTGACCCATCTTCAGCGAATGTTTTCACTCGACAACGTCGAGTCGGATGAGGAGCTACTTGCGTGGGAGGCGCGCCTGGTTCGCGCGCTAGGTGATGCTCCAAGCGCTTACACGTGCGAACTCAAGATTGACGGACTCGCTGTATCTCTGACTTATGAGAAGGGCGTCCTGGTCCGCGGCGCCACCCGTGGCGACGGGATAACCGGCGAGGACGTCACCGGCAACGTCCGCACCATCCGGGCACTTCCTCTACGGCTTCGCGGATCAGCCCCTGCCATCCTGGAGGTGCGAGGTGAGATCTACTTGCCGGTGGCCGAGTTCGAGGCGCTGAACCGTCGTCAGCAAGAGATGGGCGGCAAGCCGTACATCAACCCGCGCAACACCGCCGCCGGGTCGGTGCGGCAAAAAGACCCCAAGAAAACCGCCGCGCGAAACCTATCGGTTTGGTTGTATCAGGTGGGGCACGTCGACGGTGGACCAACCTTGCGCACTCATTCGGCGACGATGGCTTGGCTGGCCGAACTCGGGTTTCCGATAAATCCGGAGAACAAGACTGTGGCAACGATCGCTGAAGTCGTCGAGTATGTCGAAAAAGCAAAACGTCATCGTCACGACCACCCCTACGAGACCGACGGCATCGTCATCAAGGTCGACGATCTTGGGTTACAGAATATTGCCGGTTTCACCGCCAAAAGTCCGCGCTGGGCAACCGCATACAAGCTGCCACCGGAGGAGAGGTCGACGATTCTCAAAGCGATTGAGATCGGGGTAGGGCGTACTGGTGCGGTCACGCCATACGCGGTCTTGGAGCCCGTTTTTGTCGGCGGCGTCACGGTCGAACACGCCACATTGCACAACGAAGGCGAGGTGCACCGCAAGGACGTCCGACCGGGCGACACCGTCATTGTGCGTCGCGCAGGGGACGTGATTCCCGAGGTTGTAGGTCCGATCCTGGCCCAGCGACCGCGAGGCCTGGCAATCTGGCATATGCCGGCGCTATGTCCCTTCTGCCAAAACCCCATCGTCCTCACGGAGGGGCAGGCGAAGGCGAAATGTACCGGTGGTTTCGAATGCCCAAGCCGAATCCGAGAGTACCTGTTCCATTTCGCGTCACGGGGCGCAATGGACATCGAAGGCCTTGGTTACAAAACGGTCGACACGTTCCTCAGCAAAAGCATCATCAAAGATCCCGCGGACATTTTCACGCTCGATCGCGAACGAATCCGCGAGCTTGACGGATGGGGCGAGATCTCCGTCGACAACCTCCTTGCGGCAATCGACGCCGCCAAAGATGCCGGCGTCGGGCGACTGCTCACCGGTCTTGGTGTGCCGCTCATCGGCAGCACGGTCGCCGGCGTGTTTGCCAGAGAGTTCCGGAGTTTGTCACGTCTGATGAAGATCACCGAAGAGGAACTGGGAGCTATCGACGGGGTCGGACCTGAAATCGTGGCGTCGTGGATTGCGTGGGTCTCCGACACGGACAACGTTCGTCTCATTGAGCGGCTGCGCGCCGCTGGTGTGAGGCTTGAGGACCCCGAGCCCGAGGCGCCCGCCGGGAGTAGTCTTGCCGGCAAGGTCTTCGTGATCACCGGGACACTTGAGCGGTACACCCGCCAGGAAGCGAAGGCTGCGATCGAAGACCGCGGCGGCAGGGTCACCGGCTCGGTATCAGGCAAGACCGATTTCCTGATTGCCGGATCGTCAGCGGGTACCAAGCTGGCAAAGGCCGAACAGCTCGGTGTGTCTGTACTCAATGAGGCCGCATTGTCAGCGTTGCTCGAAGACGCCTAGTCGCAAGCCTCGCCGGCGAAGTCGGCGTTACCGTAAAGGGTGGTGTGGTTCGAGAGCGCCCTACTCGCGGGTTGGCAGTCGAAGGAGGGCTACGGCGAAACGATCCTCGGAGTCGGTCCACCAGTTGGCGACATGGAGGCCGGCTTGGTGCGCCTCGGTGGTCAGTTTCGCAAACGTAAACTTGCAAGACACCTCGTCGTGGATTTCCTCGTCTTTGTCGAGATGCACCGTGATGTTGAGGTCCTCGATTCGCACATCCATAACGCGAGTTGCGCGTAGGCTCATCGAGACACATTCGCATTCCTCATCCCAGCGGGCAATGAAATCGAACGCTGGGACGTCAAAATCGGCGCCGAGTTCGCGGTTGAGAACGTGCAGAATGTTCTTGTTGAACTCCGCCGTGACTCCCGCCGAGTCATCGTAGGCCGCAACAAGCGTAGGGATGTCCTTGATGAGATCGAGCCCGACCAGCAGCCCATCGTCAGGTTCCAGCATGGCAGCAACGGATCGGTAGAAACGCACCCGCCCCGGTGCGAGAAAGTTTCCGATCGTCGAACCGAGGAACGTCACCAGCCGACGTCCACATCGGGGGATCATGGGGAGATCGGTATGGAAGTCGCCTACGAGGCTTTCTGTCTCCAGCCAAGGAAACTCCCGTTGCAGGGAATCTGCGGCATCTCGGAGCGCTGACTCGGATATGTCGAAAGGGACGTACCGTGTTCCACTGCCTACGCGTTCCATGGCGTTGATGAGGAGTCGCGTTTTCACCGAGTATCCGGACCCGAGCTCCACAAGTTCGACGGGTTCAACAGCAGCCAGCATGTCGTTTGCGTACTTCGTGAGGATCTCGGTCTCTGCTCGGGTCAGGTAGTACTCGGGTAGCTGGGTGATCTCCTCAAACAGCGCCGATCCGCGAGCATCGTAGAAGTACTTCGAGGAGAGTTCCTTGCGTGTTTTTGTCAGTCCTCGGAGTACGTCAGATGCCAGATCCGCGCCGAAGTCAGCTTCATGTGACAGGCGCCGCACGGTAGCTCCCTCCCCGAGACGCGGGGTCATGACAACTCCAACGGTTGGAGTTGCACGCCATCGGCGGTGACGTGGACCAGGTGGTGTTCGGGCACTGGCCGCCAATCGTCGCGGTCGTCGAGCGGTTCAGACACCACCCACGATCCGGTGGAGCGCGCAGCGGTGTAGAGACTGTTGAGTGGTTCGTTGACCGAGTGACGGGCCGCGACGACATTCGTGCCATCTGCAATGACGACGTTTAGTGTTGCCTGCGAGTCGTGTCGGCGGACCAGCTCCCCAATCGTGCCAAGCCCATCGATCATTGCTTGTGCGAGGTCTCCCGAGTAGTGCTCAAGAACGACCAGCAGGAGCGCGAGCGAGTCGCTGACCGTGTGGAGTTGCTCGTAGGATTGTGCGCTCAGCGAACTGACAAGTTCGCGCCCAAGAGCACCTCGGAACCCTGCAATGAAGCCGTTGTGCACGCCGGCCATGGTGCCTACAACGAAGGGCGCAACATTCGCTGCTCCGACGGGTATGCCTGAGCTGGCGGAGCGTACAGCAGCGAGAAATGCATGTGCAGACAACCGTTGCGCGAGGTGAGGCAAGTTGGCGTCTTGCCAGGGCGCTAGCGGCGTGACATAGCGCAGCGGTCTCGGATCGATCCCGTCCCACCATGCAACACCGGTCCCATCAACGTTGACTTTCCCGTGGAGTTGCTCCCGAGGAGCATACGATTGGTGTTCTAACGAGTGGGGTGGTCGGTACAAAGCTTCGGCGAGAGGGATCGGATTCCCAATGTAGGCTGCGATTCTGCACATGTCAGATGTCCCAGACCAGCCTGATTCCGACGAATATTTGCCGCCGGATCGGAATGTCCCAATTGCGGAACGTTGTTCTTGCGACAAGCCGCGATGTCGCCCATGACGCACCCCGTAACACGCGATAGTCTTCGCCGAAGAAGACTTCGGAATATTCGGGGTATGGGAACGTCGAGAACCCCGCGTACCCCTTGAAATACGAGGTGGTCCATTCGTACCCGTCGCCGAGTAGTTGTTCAACGCCGTAGGCGCTCGCCCCGGTGGGGTAACTCCCGACAGGAGCGGGTCCCCAGCCGATGCGGCCGAGGTTAGCCGTCTCGGGTGTTGGTGGTGTCTCACCCCAGGGGTACTTTCTCGACTCCTGTGCTGCGGGATCCCATGCGGCAGCCTTCTCCCATTCGAGTTCGGTTGGAAGGCGACCGCCCGCAAACGCGGCGAACGCCTGCGCCTCGTGGAAGTTGACATGCTCCACCGGCTCGGCTGGATCGAGTGAACTGAGATGTCCGAACCGGCGCACAAGCCAGCCGCCGTCGAGGTCGGGGATCCATCCCTGGGGGGTGGTATGGCCGTGCTCCGCTAGCCATTCCCGACCTTGTTCCGTCCAATGGTCAGAGTTCTGGTAACCGCCAGCCTGTACGAACTCGTCGTAACGCCGCGCAGTCACGGGGAATTTGTCTATCGCGAATCCATTGAGGTCGATCAGGTGTGCGGGTCGCTCGTTGTCGTAGGCGTACATCAAGTCGTTGGTACCAAACATGAACGTTCCAGCGGGAATTGTCACCCTGGTGGCGTCGTCAACAGCAGCGGCACGTTGGGGAAGGCGGCGTCTGGCGGCCACAACGTACGGTGCGAGGTCGCTGCGAAGGTCGAGCGCTTGCAGAACCGTTTCCTGATGTTGGGCTTCGTGTTGGGCGATCATCGACCACACATACCCGTCAGCCAAGAGCGGGCTTTCGGGGTCAAGGTCGTGGTGTCTGAGGACGTCGAGGGCTTCGCCACGTACGTTGTTCAGGTAGTCCGTCGCCTCCTTCCTCTCAAGAATCGGGAGACCACCACGCACCCACCGCGGGTTATCGAACGGGTTGTATAGATCGTCGAGGACGGGGTCCCTGGCCTCGCGCCCGGCGATCTTGCGGAGAAGCCAGAACTCCTCGAAATTCGCAATATGTCCCATGTCCCAAACGATTGGGGACATAAGCGGGTCAAATTGTCGATGAAGATCGTCGTCGGTGAGGGCGTCCGTCATCCGAAACGTTCCCGAACGAACCGTGGTCAACTGCGCCTCGAGAAGCGACCGTCGTGTGGCAATCGCGGTCGCGCCGGATTGGTCGGCTGTCATGTGTTGCTGCCTTCCCGGCATGTCGAGGCTTCGACCCGACCAACCCAGCGCATTGCTCCGGTATTCCGAAGCTGAGACCGGTCAGACATCAGGGTCGTCGACGACTTTGCCAGGGTTCCACAGCCCATGTGGATCCAGGGAACGCTTGATGAGGCGCATGAGATCGAGTTCTTCATCGTCCAGCACCTCTGCGGCTCTGCGAAACTTTCGCTGCCCAAGGCCATGTTCGGCGCTTAGAGACCCTCCGAGATCCAGAGCCGCATCCTCGATGACCAGTGTGAGCGCTGGGCCGAACACAGTGAACTCCTCTTCAGACATTGCTGGCGGGCGAAGCACGTTGTAGTGGATGTTGCCGTCGCCGATGTGTCCGAATACCAACACCCTGGCATTGGGAACCAGTGCCGCTACCCCTTTATCGGCGGCTGCTATGTATTTCGGAATGGCGCTGATCGGGACGCTCGAATCGCCCTTAACACATGTTGGATCTTCCACAATCAAGGCAGCAATACGCTCGCGAATGTCCCACAGCTTTCGCGATTGTGATGCAGAGGCTGCGATTATTGCATCGGCGATCAAACCATCGTCGGCGGCAGCGCTGATGACATTGAGGAGCATCTCCTCAAGAGGAACTCGCTTTGAGGTCGCCGCAAACTCGGCGAGGACGTACCACTCGTACGAGCTGCCCATCGGTGACGTTGTGGTGTCCACGACGGATTCGACGGCGACACCGCTCATTAGTTCAAAGGTCGACAAGAATTCGTCGAGTTCGGCGCGGCATCTGGCCAAGAGGTCCACGGCCGCCGCACATGTGTTCATTGCAAAGAGCACCGTCTCCGACAACTGTGGAGGCGGAAACAGCTTCAACTTTGCCGCGGTGATGATGCCGAGTGTTCCCTCGGCACCGATGAAAAGGTGTTTTAGGTCGTACCCGGTGTTGTGCTTCGGGAGGCGGTTCAGTCCGTTCCAGATTGCACCACTTGCCAGCACGACTTCGATGCCGAGTACGAGGTTGCGTGCCATGCCGTACCGAACGACGTTCGTCCCTCCAGCGTTGGTGCTCAGGTTGCCGCCGATTTGGCTGCTCAAACCTGCGTGTCGCAGCGGAAACAGCCGATCGTTGTCGGCTGCGAGTTGCTGAAGGTCGACAAGCAGATATCCGGCTTCCACCGTAACGGTGTTCGAGAGCAAATCGAGGTCCCGAACTGCGGTCATGCGTTCGAGCGACACCACCACACTCTTGTCGTCGCCAACGGGCACAGATCCTCCGACCAAGCCGCTGTTGCCTCCGTGTGGCACCATGCTCACCGCTGCTTGTGCGCACACTTGGACGATCGCGGCGACTTCTTCGGTCGTTCGCGGCCGCATCACTGCAATCGGTTGTCCATGATAGTTTCTCGTGACATCCGTTGCATACCGCGCCACCGCTTCGGAGTCGGCGATCGGACCGTCTCCGATGGTTGCAAGTTTCGAGAGCAAGTTTGAGGCCGTCATGGCTGTTGTGTCCTTCGCGGTTTGGAACTCTGTCAGGGGTCGGTCGTCATTGCCGAGGCGATGCCGAGAATACAACTTCGAGGCGAGCCTCATTCTCGCCCGTCACGAATCCGCCGATGCTGGGTGGGTTAACACCGAAGTCGGTGATTACAATTTCGGTCGCACCGAGAATCCGCTGCTGGTGAAGACCGCAAATGGGTTGGCGGAGAACAGACGCGCGACATTGCTGTCTCGGCGACTCTGATCGGAGCGAAACGTCGTCAGGTCGATCGAGATTTCGGAAACTCCGTCGAGGTCGATCATGCCCGAGAGGGTCGTTGTCCGGCCCACGGCGACTGCCGCAAGACCGCTCGCAGCGAGGGTCTCCGGCACACTATATGTGGCCACGCCGCTCTCGATTGTGAACCTCCGTGCGACCAGCGCGTCAATCGACGACGACTCGGAGTTGCCGAGGTCGTCGAGTGCTAGGAACCCAGATTCGATGTCGGAGAGCCCTTGCAAGCCAAGTCCGCCCGCGAGTACAACGACAGAGAAGGCCAGCAGTACCGGCCGCGGGAGCGTCACGCTGTCCAGTCGAGGAACAATGATGACCGTGCCAAAAAAGATAATTGCAGCCAGCGGCGCGCCGAACGTGATCATGTGATCCAGATACGCGATTTGAACCGCCACCAGCCCCACGAGAGTCGCCAGAAATCCCCACACCAAAAGCGCCGAGGATAACCGTAAGAGTGTTCATAAACACCGGGTCAGGCGACAACAGCGGGATCGACACGGCAGCCGCGAGCAGTCCAGTCACACTCCCAACCAGGAGGCTTTTGGGGATTGGAGATGTGGTTGTGGACATGCGTTCCTCTCGCGACAATCCGGTCCAGTATGGCCGATGCCGAACCGCTGCCCGTTCGATTTCGCGGAGATACGCTGGACTCGGCTTCGCGTAGGTGGGCTAATCTCGCGGTCATGCGAACGTTCCACGCAAACTGGTTCTTTGTGACCGTCATTTCGAACGGGCTGGCGGGCCTTTGGGGGTTAGGACTTGCCTACATCAAAAGAGTCCCGGGCCGGGCGTTTTCGGTCGCGCGCGGTATGGCGATGACCGCGGTTCTAGTCCAAATAACGGCCGGGGTGATCTTGTTCAACTCCGGTATTGTTCCCGCAAACGCCTTTCACATCTTCTACGGCATCGTCGCGGCGATTACGCTTGCAATCGTGTATGTATATCGTGCACAGATGGCCCGCAACCCCGCGCTGGCCTATGGTCTGTTGCTGCTGTTTGTCATGGGACTCGGATTCCGCGCGTGGGCTAACGTGAATTAGGGTTGTGACAAAGAGGTACATGCATGTTGCTTGAAGGTAAACGATTGTTGATTACAGGGGTGCTTACTGACGACTCGATTGCCTGGCATGTGGCTCGGGTTGCCCAAGAAGAAGGTGCCGAAGTCGTGCTGACGGGGTTCGGTAGGAGTCTGCGGCTCACGCAACGTTCGGGACGTCGTCTTCCAGTCGAACCAGAGATTGTCGAACTCGACATCAACGACCAGGATCAGCTTGACGCCACGGTTTCGCGCCTGGACGAGAAGTGGGGCGGTATAGACGGGGCCCTTCATGCCATTGCGTTTGCCCCTGGAAACGCCCTTGGTGGGTCGTTCCTTGACACTGATTCGCAGGATGCCGCGGTCACATTCGTGACGTCAGCTTTCTCGTACAAGACCCTTGCGTCCGCGCTTCAACCTCTGATGGTCAAGGCCGGTGGTGGTGCGGTTGTTGCTCTCGATTTCGACAACTCTCAGGCATGGCCGATGTATGACTGGATGGGTGTCGCCAAAATGGCGCTCCAGTCGGTGAACCGTTACCTCGCTTTCTACCTAGGCGAATACAACATCCGGGCGAACCTTGTCGCGGCCGGACCTTTGGGAACGATCGCCGCGAAATCGATTCCGCATTTCGAGCTTTTTGAGACGGCGTGGCTGGAACGTGCCCCGCTCGGTTGGGATGTGTTTGACCCCGACCCCGTGGCGCGCATGGTCTGTGTGTTGTTGTCCGATTGGGCAAAGTTCACGTCGGGTGAAATCGTTCACGTCGACGGGGGTTTCCATGCAGTCTCGATTGGGACGGGTCAGAAATACATCGACGAGCAGCAGCGTCAGCTCGAAGCTGACGCCGCTGAAGACTCCTCGTAGCGTCGATTCTATCTGGCTAGTAGGCGCAGCGGAACGACTCTGGTCCGCGATTGCGGTAGGTGGTGATAAATTCTTCGAGTTCGTCGTCGGCTCCCGAGTAAGCCTTGAGCCGTCTCCACGAGGTGGCGACCACGGGGCTTGTTAGTCGACTGTTCGGCGACAACACCACGTTGTCGTTGAACCGGCTAACGATATCGGCAAGTTCAGTTACGACTTCTGGTGCAAGAGTGGGCTGGTACCAGATAACCACCGTGCCGTGCTCGAGAGCATGTACCGCGAGTTCCCGAGACAACTCTGCTGTGGAGATGCCGCATCTGGGAGATCGGGAGCTGTGGGTTCCGCTCGTTGGCGTCGGGGTGGCGTACGCGAACGTTTGTCCTGTCGCGATATGCACTTGGCCTTCGTTTGGAAACGTGGTGACGCCGTCGAGTTCAGCCGGCGTGGCCCGGCGAACAACGATGAATCCGAAGACGCCGAGGACCAGTACCGCGACCGCAACCGCAACCCCGTTCTTTAGCCGGCGTTTGCGCTGGGCGGCTTGTTTCGCCTTAGCTTCGGCGAGCTTGCGTGCTTCGCGTCGCTGCCTCTTTTCGGCTTGTTTCTGCTTGTCGACCGGTTTGTTTGCGGGGCGTTTCTTCTTGGCCACACCATCTCCTCTGGATGTATCGGTTGTACTTGGCGATCTCGAGATGTAACTGTCGAGGAACTGCGTCTTATTCCTCGTGCGGACACATAACGACGGTCGCTCAGTCGGGGGCGTTCAGGTCAAGGCGGCGAAGCAGTTGGGCATTCACAGCAACGACGATTGTGCTCAGTGACATTAGTGCGGCCCCGACCGCTGGCGGCATGTCGAACCCAAAGGACACGAGGACCCCCGCCGCAAGGGGAATCATGACAATGTTGTAACCCGCGCCCCACCAGATGTTTTGGAGTTGCTTGCGGTAGCTCGCCTTCGAGAGCCGAAGGATCTTCACGACCTCCCGAGGATCGCTCTTCACGAGAACGAGATCAGCGGATTGCACAGCAACGTCGGTGCCGCTGCCGATGGCGATGCCAATGTCCGACCGCACCAGAGCGGGTGCATCGTTGACCCCGTCACCGACCATGCCGACGCGATCTCCCTGTTGTTGCAGTTGAGACACATAGGCGTCCTTGTCGGCAGGCAGCACCTGGGAGAAAACGATGTCGAGACCGAGTTGCGTCGCGACAGCTTGGGCGACCTCATCGCTGTCGCCGGTGATCATGCCGACACGCAGACCTCGCTTCTTCAAGGCATCAATCGCTGGACGACTTTCGGCTCGGACGATGTCCGATATTGCAATTGCTCCAATGGGAGTGGCTCCATCAATCACGTACACCACCGACTCGCCGCGTTCCCCGGCGGTGTCGGCGAACCTGCTCAGTTCTGGAGGTAACGCGATATCCATGCTTTCGAGGAGCCTGGGTCCACCGACGAAGATGTTGGCGCCGGCAACCGTTGCTCGAACACCGCGTCCCTTTAACGCCTCGAACGAGGATGGGTCCGGTACATCGAGGCCGCGTTCTTGGGCCGAATCTCGGATCGCCCGCGCCATCGGATGTTCTGAGTCGCCCTCGACAGCGGCGGCGAGCGCAAGCGCGGTGTCTTGCGAGACGCCGTCGACCGTCGCCATCTCCGCGACCCCCATCTGTCCCGTCGTGAGCGTCCCGGTTTTGTCAAACAACATGACGCTGAGGTCTTTGGCTGTGTCGATGGCTTCACGGTTGCGGATCAGGATGCCGTTTTGCGCGGCGATCGACGTCGTGTTCGCAACGACCAACGGGATCGCAAGGCCGAGGGCGTGGGGGCATGCAATGACGAGCACCGTAACAACTCGAGCGACAGTACGTTGGTCGAGTCCTCCGTAGATCACTGTCCAAACGAGGGCGGTTATGACCGCGGCTCCGACAGCGGTGTAAAACAGCAACGATGCAGCCCGATCGGCGAGAAGCTGGGTCGGCGACTTGCTCGCCTCCGCCTCTGCGACCAATTTCATGATTCCGGACAAAGCCGTGTCGTTTCCAGTTGCGGTGACCCTCGCACGGACGGCGCCAGACCCGCTGTTGATCGTTCCGGCGATCACGGAGGCGTCGATAGACTTTTTCACCGGGCGGGACTCACCGGTGATGAGTGCCTCGTCGAAATCGGATTCTCCGTCGACGATGACCGCGTCGGCCGGGACACTAGCACCGGGACGAATCAGGACGATTTGGCCCGTGGAGAGTTTGTCGGCAGCGACTTCCGTCACCGTCCCGTCGGGCGCTTCGACTTCGGCGGTGTCTGGCATGAGCTTTGCCAAGGCGCCGAGTGCCCCCGACGCTTGGCGGACGCTCCGCATTTCCAGCCAATGGCCAAGCAACATGATGTCAATCAGCGTGACGAGTTCCCAAAAAAAGTCGTCGCCAATGTCGGTGACGAGCGTCAGCATCGAGAAACCATACGCAACCGAGATCGCCAGCGCGATCAGAGTCATCATCGCAGGTGTCCGGTTTCTCAGCTCGAATCTGGCCATGTTGAGGAACGGGAAACCGCCATAGACGAAGATAAGGGTTGCGACTATGGGAACGATGGCGCCCGAACCGGGGAACGTGGGCGCCTCGTAGTTCCCCCACCCTTGGATTGTTTCGCTCCAAAACAGGACGGGAACGCTCAGCGCCAGAGTGATCCAGAATCGTTTGTGAAACATGTTTTCGTGGTCGGTGTGGTCCATGCCCTCATGGCCGCTGTGATCACCGCCGGAGTGCCTCGTCCTCTTCTGATCCATACCGCCGTGGTCCATATCAGCATGCTCCGCGGTAGGCGCATCAGAGTCGCGCAGGATCGGGTCAACGTGCTCCATCTGCCCATGGGGGGTGGTGCTCGACTCGATCAGGCACAGGCGGCAACAGACCGTTGTCAACGAGCCTGAACTATGTCCGTCCGAAGTGATACGCCACTCCTCGGGTCACTACTGATCGCGCCATTGTACGCGCCCCAGGTGAGCGGTGTTGATCGTGCGAGGCGATTCGACCGACCGTGGGCCACCTGTGACTTTGCCAGATCCAGTAGTGGTACCGTTACTTGGTCCGTGTGCGGGGGAGTGCGTGAACGTTGCAGTTGAGGAGGTGCCGGAGTGCAGATAGCGGCTTCTAATGTTTTGGCTGGCAACGGGCGACTCGTCAACGCTGTCTTGTGACAGTGTTCACTTAGAACGCAAAGAGGCTACGCGGAACGCGCGGTACCTGGTTGCCGAAGGCTGGCATGAAGAACTTTCGTGGTGTGCTCATCGCTGTTGGTGTCGCCGCTGCGGTTATCCTCCTCGCGGTTGCAGGTGGAGGCGAGCAAGGCGACACGTCGCTGCCGCGAGACCCGATGACTGGGAAGTCCGTGTTCAGCATTCCAGTGCAGACCCCGGCATTAGTTGCTGAGGGCGAGGTGTTGTACCAAGCGTCTTGTGCAACGTGTCACACCGTTAGCGCCGAGGGTACCGCTCTCGGGCCGTCTCACTTGTCGGTGATCTACAACCCCGATCATCATGCCGACGCCGCGTTTGTTCGCGCCGTTGTTGGTGGTGTAGCTTCCCACCATTGGGGATTCGGCGACATGCCGCCAATTTCCGGTCTTACTGACGACGATCTTGTGCGGATAATTGCATTTGTTCGTGAGAGTCAACGCATCAAGGGTTTCGAACCGTATCCGCCGTGATCACGGAGCGGCGAGACGGGGCGGAGGACGGCCTTCGGATTGCGGCTTGTAGCAGCGGCGCCGACGTCTCGTGGATGGCGGTGCCGCGGGCGTTGAGCCATACTTGTCGCATGCGACTTTCCACAGCGGTCACTGTTTTGGTACTAGTAATTTCCGCGTGTACGTCATCGACCACGTCGCCTACTACGGTCACAAGTACGAACGACATTCCAACAGACGGTTCCGTATTTCCGCGATCGACCACGTCGACGACGGACCAACCAGACATCGTCACACCGACGAGTACGACCGTGTCATCGGCGGAGGCACGGGCGGAGGCGATCAAATTTTCATATGTGGTGATCGCCGAAGAGAATGCGAAGCGGATCGCGGTAGTCGACGCGACCGAACTCTGCCGCGGCGATAGTGGGGTCTGCGACCTCGTACCGCTGCGCTCAATCGAACTCTCCGAGCGGCCCCATAATCTGACCGCCATTGGTGCAATCGTGTATGCCACGCACCCCGTAGCGGGCACCGTGTCTCGAATTGATGTTGCCACCGGCGACGTTCTCAACGTTCGGGTTGGTACAGAGCCACACGACATCAAGCCTGCAGGTGAAATCGGGTTCCTCATCGTCGCCGACGAAAAGGGTCGCAAGCTGCTAAAAATCGACGCCGAAACCCTTGTCGTTATGGACACCGTCGAAATGCCGGGGGAGCCGCACGACATGGTTGTCGACGGTGAAATTCTGTGGGTAACGCTTATAGGCCGCAGCGAACTCGTGAAAGTAGTCGATGGAAACGTCGAACTTTTTGCCACTGGCGGTTCACCGCATGACCTCGTGGTCGCCCGCGACGGGAAGATATGGTTCTCAAATTGGGGTTCGGACCGGCTCAGCATTTTTGATCCCGCGTCTGGAATTGTTCCTGACGCGCCGGTTGGGGTTGGCGAGCCGCAGCACTTTGCAGTCGATCCCGTGGGGAGTGTGTGGATATCCGATGTCGCCGCCGGCGCCGTTGTGGGATTCGTTGGGAAGCGTCCGACGGTCGTGCAAGTTGGAGCGTCTCCGCACCACGTCGTATTCATCGGTGACACGCTCGTAGTCGCCGTTAGTGGCACAGGTGAGACCGTCTTTGTGGAGGGCGGGCAGGTTGTCGCTCGTGCGAGACTTTCCGAAGGTCTTCATGGGTTAGCGATCGTCGAGCTAGCCGGGTCGCTCGGCGGGTGACAACCACGCACCAAGTCACTACGTAACTCGGTGAACGGCAGTCTTCACCGGGAGTGTCAGCACGAAGGTCGAGCCTCCGCCTGGTGTTGGCTCGTACCGAATCTCGGCATCGAGTGTCGTCGCGAGACCCGCAACAATTGACAATCCAAGGCCGGTGCCACCGCGCTGACGGGTTTCGTGGGGCTGGAGCTGTGTGAACGGCTTGAAGATGTGTTCCCGCCTATCGAACGGGATACCGGGTCCATGGTCGATGAAGGCCACACGAACATCGTCGTTTTCGAGCCTGAGCTTGATTTCGATGTCCGAACCCTCCGCGTATCGGAAGGCGTTTGTCAGTAGGTTGGTGGCGATTCGGCGCAGGTGCTCTGGGTCGGTATGGACAATCGGCACGTCTTGCGCGGTCTCGATTGTCACCTCCACCGGCGAGTTCCCCCTTATGAGCTGAACGGTGTCGTGGAGAAATGCCGCGAGTTCGACGGCGACCGGCCTCACGGGTAGCGCGCGGTTGTCGACACGGGAGACCACCAGCAGATCTTCGATGAGCATTCGCAGCCGGTCGGCTTGACGTCTTGCTGAAGAAATGAGGTTGCGCGCGTTCACGTTTCCGGGCAAAAGCTCTGGGCGTTGCAGGGTTGTGAGAGAACCGATGATGGAGGTAAGGGGCGACCGAAGTTCGTGGCTGACTACCGAGACGAAATCGCTTTTCATACGAGCGATCTCCTCGAGCTCGTCGCTGTGGTGCATTGCGTCTTCGTATCTTGCGATCTGACGTACGACGAGAGCTGTTGGGCCGGCAAGAGCGGCGAGTCGTGAGATGTCGTCGGTTGTGAAAGAACCTGCCCTCTTGTCCCCGAGAACCAGCACGCCGATTGTGCGTTGTTCAATCTGGAGCGGGACCATTGCAACCTGGCTGATGTCGAGCAGTGCGATGAGCGGGTCGTGGACTTCTCGTTCGGCCGCGAAGTTGTCAACGTAGGGGGTCCCGGTGACGAACACTCCCTCAGCTTTGTTTGCGTCGGTGAGCTGAAACGCGGTGTAAGGAACTGTTTTAACTACGCCGTCGAACCAGATCCGCGGGACGAGTTCGAGTCTGTCCGTCGCCGAAACCCAGATGAGGGCGCATCCGACCGTTGCGTCAAGTGCTTGAGTGACACGCCCGACAAGATGCGGGAGAACTTCTCGCAAGCTTCCACCCGTACCGATCATCCGCGAGATGTCATATATCGATGACACGTCTTCCTCGCGGAGCTTCAGCGCAATGAGACGCTCATCAATGCTTGATAGCTCTGCTTCGGATACGCCTACTAAACGCTCCGTGCTGATGCGAACGCCGACGATGGCAACCGCGATGACGGAAAATATGGCGATCTGTGCGGCCAACGCGGCAGGGTCATCGGGCGAAAACGGGATTTCGGGGGCTACGTATCCAGCAACGGCGAATCCAGCCACCACCGCGACAGTCCGCGGCCGGGTGAGGAGTGCGCCGGTTGCTACGATCGGGAGTATGAGGGCGCCAAATCGGAGCGCGGGTTCAGAGAGCGCCGGGTCGCCAACGAGGATTGCGATGATGGCGAGTGCCCAAACCGTCTCTGCAACGTCCCGGACGCGCCGATTTCCTTGGGGTGTGCGGCGAAACGTGCTCACGGTGCCGCCGAGGATTGCGAAGGTGGCGAATACGATCGGCGCTGCGGTGATTTCGTTGGCCTGTGAGAGATTCCACAGGTTGCTCCCGACAGCGACGAGGCTGCCGGCGAGCGCGACACGCCGAACTCTCTTGCGGTAGGTGGCCAGGGCAGTGGCAACGAGGTCAGTTGCGATCAGGTATTCGTTGGTAGTTCCGGTAGTGTTCTGCATATGGATCGTGTACTTGTTCTTTTCGGCGGCACCTCTGACGAACATGAGGTCTCGTGCGTGTCAGCAGTTGCAGTAGTTGACGCGTTGGAATCATCCGGCCATCAAGTGATAGGTGTTGCCATTGCAAAAACCGGAGAGTGGTTCGTCACCGATGTGCACCGGAGGCCGTTGCGGGCCGAGGGGCGCGTCGCCGAACTGATCCTACCCGGCGGGCATTTGCGGGCCGCTGGTGACGATGTCGCGTTCGATGTCGTGTTCCCCGTGCTGCATGGACCTTTCGGCGAGGACGGCACGATTCAAGGCCTTTTCGAAGTTGCGGGGGTTCCGTACGTTGGATGTGGGGTAAAAGCATCTGCGGTGGCCATGGACAAAGACATGACAAAGCGTTTGGTCTCCCACGCCGGGTTGGCCGTAGCCGCCAGTGTGACAGTGAACATCGTTGACTTCATGCGTGATCCCGAGAGTGCCATCTCTATGATCAGTGCGGTTACCGGTTATCCGGCGTTTGTAAAGCCGACCGAACTCGGATCCTCGATAGGGATAAGCAAGGTCTTCGACACCGACGCTCTCCGCGATGGTTTGAAGCTGGCGTTTTCGTACGGTGGCCGCGTAATTGTCGAGGAGTTTATTCGCGGACGCGAGATCGAAGTCGCAGTGGTTAACGGTCCCAACGCCATGATGCCGGGCGAGATTGTGCTGCAGTCAGACTGGTATTCGTACGAGGCGAAGTATGAAGATACGACAAGCAAGTTCGTGACTCCGGCACCGCTTTCTACTACTCAAACCTCCGAGGTGCTGCGGCTTGCCGAAACAGCTTTCGAGGTGCTCGGTTGTCGGGGTCTGGCGCGCGTCGACTTTTTCCTCGAAGAGGCCGGGCGCGGGTTCATTTTCAACGAACTCAATACGATGCCTGGTTTTACACCGATATCGGGGTTTCCCATGATGCTCGAGGCCGCGGGACTGTCCTTTGCGAGAGTTTGTGCCGATCTTGTCGCCATCGCATTAGGCACGCACTCTGTGGCGCGCTGACGCGCCGGTTGGCGGTCCGCTGTATTGGCGCGCCGACCTTAGAAGGTGATTACCGGGCAGGTAAGTGTGCGGGTGATTCCTGGGATTGCCTGAACTTTGGCGACCACGAGCTTGCCGAGCGAGTCGACATCCTCCGCCTGAGTCTGGACGATCACGTCGTAGGGTCCGGTGACGGCCTCGGCGCGGGTGACACCGTCGATGTCGACCATCGCGGTCACAACGGCTGCCGCTTTGCCCACATCGGTCTGGACGAGCACGTATGCGTGCACCATATTGAAAGTTTCCCTTCTTCCGATTCCTTGTAGCCATAATACCGCAGGCAAACGACTGGCGTCCCGTCTTGTTGGTAGGGCCTTATCGCTGATGAAGACCGTGTCAGGCCCCGTCAGATCCGAATCTGAGATTCACGGCGTACGTTTCGCCGTCACGATCTTCGGTGGAGAAGTTGACCCGTTGGCCCTGACGCAATAGGCGGAACGCCGAACCGTCGAGGGATCCTGGCCCGAGCAAATACTCAGATCGGTCTGCCTCGGAGATCACGATGCCGAACCCGGTGGTGGGGTCGTAGACTTTTACGACTCCTTGCACGTTATGCCTTCTCTACCTTGCCGGCCTTCAGACATGACGTGCAAACACGCATGCGCTTCGAATTCGGTCCGTCCTTGACACGAACACGTTGGATGTTCGGGAGCCATCTCCGGCTCGAACGCTTGTGCGAAAAACTTACTTGTTTGCCGACCCACGGCTCTTTGCCGCAGACGTCACAACGGTACGCCATGGTGTGGAATCCTCCTGGGGCAGCCGGAATTGTAACACGTCGTCCTTTGAGCGATTCTCAAGCGCTCCGCGGGCGAACTCTAAACTAACCTTATGGCCGGACGTCAGCTATCTTACCTCGCATCGATTCCCGTCGACAACATTGCACGTCTTGGATCGGTCTCGGCAAAGAAGCTGGCGACCGTCGACGTGAATAGCGTGGCGGACCTCCTGCTGCATGTTCCGCGTCGCTACCTCGATCGATCACAACTTTTCGATCTGGGAGGTGCCCCACTCGGCGAGTACGTCACAGTTGGAGGGACTGTGCTCTCGGTTGTCAAGCGTCGTATCTCAAAGGGGCGCGTTATGACTACAGCAGTGATCGGTGATGACTCCAACGTGTTGACGGCAGTGTGGTTTAACCCGTACATCAAGATTGTCGAGGGAGAGGAATTGATTCTCTACGGCACGGTGGAGACGTTCCGTGGTCGGCGCCAGATGAAGGGACCCGAGATTGACAGGCTCGATGCTGAGGACTCGTCGATGGGGACCATTATCCCTGTCTATCCGGCCCTCGCGGGGATCGGATCGCGACAGATTCAGGTCTGGATCGCCAACGCCCTGGCTCGCTCACAGCCCGTCGGTGAGGTGTTGCCGGCGGAGTTGCTCGACCGGCTTGGCCTGATGGACCGCGCAACGGCCTTGCAAAACATCCATTTTCCAAGCGCTCTGGAGCACACGATTCCGGCGAGACGCCGCCTTGTGTTCGACGAGCTCTTTCGGCTTGAGCTGTCGCTAGCCGTGCGAAAACACTTCCAGAAGGCGATGGCGACCGGTGTCCAACACAACGTGTCTGGTCCCCTCGTCGCAGCGTTTGTCGATGCGCTGCCATACCAACTCACGGATGCCCAGCAGAGGTCTATTGACGAAATTCAAAAGGACATGGCGGCCGCTCATCCCATGCACCGCCTCCTCCAGGGCGAGGTCGGTTCCGGGAAGACGGTGGTTGCCGTTGCCGGCTTGCTCAGCGCGGTTCAAAGTGGATACCAAGGTGCGGTGATGGCACCGACGGAGGTCCTCGCTGAACAGCACTACTTTGGCATCGTTGAGCTTCTCCGCGTTGCCGGCTTAGCCCCCGAGACCATCGATCCCGCGGGCGGGTCCGGGACCGAAAGCATGTTTCTCCCGGACGGGGACGGCGACGACGTTGGTGTACGTACGGTTCTGCTCACCAGCAACCGAGCCTATGTCAATTTCGTTGCCGGGTCGGTAACTCGCGCCGCAGTGATCGACTGGATTGCTGACGGTACGGTCGACATCGTGATAGGGACACATGCTCTCATCCAAGAGTCGTTGTCGTTCGACAAGCTCGGTCTCGCGATTGTCGACGAGCAGCATCGTTTTGGTGTGTATCAACGGGTTCAGCTTAGAGACAAGGCCGTCGGTTACGATCCCGACCTCCTCATCATGACCGCGACACCGATTCCCAGGACGCTAGCGATGACGCTGTACGGTGACCTAGACGTTTCCGTGATTGACGAGATGCCTCCAGGAAGAGTGCCTGTGAAAACGCACCACATCGACAGTTCCGAAGCAGCGTTGATGGAGATGTACGCCGCGGTGCGGTCGGAGGTTGCGCGCGGTCGCCAGGTGTTTGTTGTGTGTCCCTTGGTGGAGGATTCAGACAAGCTTGAAGCGGCCTCCGCAACGGCGGAGTATGAGCGACTCATCGAGGTTTTCCCAGAGCTCACCTTGGGCTTGTTGCACGGGCAGATGCGCCCCGACGACAAACAGGGCGTGATGGCGGCTTTCAAGAGCGGCGATATCGACATCCTTGTCGCCACCACCGTTGTTGAAGTCGGTATCGACATTCCTAACGCGACCGTCATGATCATCGAAGACGCCGATCGGTTTGGCCTCAGTCAACTCCACCAACTTCGCGGGCGTGTTGGACGTAGCGAGCACGCTGCAGTGTGTTTCCTAGTCGCTGATCCGGCAACTCCCGATGCGCGACGACGCATTGCTGCGATGGTCGAGACAACGGATGGATTTCAGCTCGCCGAAACTGATCTCGCTATCCGGGGACAAGGCACGGTGTTTGGTGTACGGCAAGCAGGAGTGAAGGATCTCAAGATTGCCGACATCTTGCGCGATGCTGACACGCTGTTCGAGGCTCGTCGCGAGGCGTTTGCAATCATCGAGGCGGATCCGGCGCTTGTTGCGATGCCCGACATGCGTCACGAGCTTGAGGCGTTCCTCGGCGAAGCTGCAGAGTGGTTGATACGTTCGTGAAGATCATCGCGGGTACCAAGAAAGGGCACACGATTGTCGGCCCAAAGGGAAACGTGACCCGACCTTTGACGGGCCGAGTCCGCGAAGCCCTGTTCTCCTCGCTGGGCGGGGTCGTAGAGGGCGCCACGGTCGCCGATCTGTTTGCAGGGAGTGGGTCAATAGGGCTGGAGTCGTTGAGCAGGGGCGCGGCATCGGTGGTTTTTGTCGAAATCGACCGCCGCGTTGGGAAGATTCTTCGTCGGAATGTCGAGAAAATCGGACTCGGCGGTACCGTAGTGTCGTCGCGAGTGGAGAGCTTTCTCGCAAAGACGAAGGCACGGTTCGACTTGGTGTTCGTCGATCCGCCCTATGCCATGAGTGACGCCGAGGTGGCAGCGATCGTGGAGCAAGTCTCCCTCGTGCTCGACGACAACGGCCTGGTAGTCCTGCATCGGCGCGTCGGTCAATCGAAACCGGTGACATCGCTGAGTATCATGCACGAAAGACGCTACGGCGACGCCGTCATTTGGCGTTTGGAGAAAGACACACCATGACTGTCGCACTGGTACCAGGAAGCTTCGACCCACCGACAAAGGGCCACATTGACGTTGTCGAACGCTGTGCCAGCATCTTTGATGAGGTCGTGGTTGGGATAGTCGAGAACCCGTCGAAATCACCGCTGTTCAGTACCGCGGAGCGGGCGGCGCTGCTGCGCGAATGTCTCGAGTTCGACAACGTCGTCATCGATTCGTTTAGCGGGCTTCTTGTCGACTTTGCGAGCACACGGAACATCGATGTGATCGTCAAAGGCCTGCGGGCGATCACCGATTTCGACTACGAAATCCAGATGGCTCAGATGAATCGCCACCTGTCGGGTATCGTCACGCTGTTCGTCGCCACCAAACCGGAGTTTGGGTACCTGTCGTCTTCGCTCGTGAAACAGGTACGATCGTTGGGGGGCAATGTAGACGCTTTGGTCCCTCCGCCGGTAAAGGTGGCCCTCGATGAGAGGTTTCCGATATGAACGATATCAATCCTCCGCCGATTCCGGGCAAGCTGTTGGACATGCTCGACGAGGTCATCCTTGAGATAGAGGGGGCGCGACCGGTTCCTCTATCTAATTCGATCATGCTGAATCGGGATGAAATTGTTGACAAGATGGAAAAGGTTCGCCAGGCGCTGCCAGAAGAATTGAGGGCAGCCCGGTGGATGGTTCGTGAGCGCGAGTCCTACATTGCGCGCACTAACGAGAAGGCCCGCGCAATGCTTCTCAGGGCCAGCGAGGAGTCGAAACGACTCATCTCTGAGTCTCACATCGTCGCCGAGGCCGTCGCCGAGGCGAACACACTTGTGCGGGCAGCTGAGAATGATGCCCGACGTACCAGACTCGAGGCCGAGGATCACGCCGAGCGGCGACTGATCGATGCCGAGTCCGTTCTTGCTGAATCGCTGAGGTTTGTCCAAGAATCGCGAGCAGCGCTTCATGAGAGCAGGCCACCGGCTACGCCAGCCCCGATCTCTGAGTAAGTTCTCATGCCGGCTTCCCCGTTTAGGATCGACATCACCGATCTGGTGCGCGGGTCGACCCAGGTGCGACCCGAGCGGATTACCTCAAACGTTGCTTGGAGTGTTGCAGGCACGACCGTTCTCGAGGACCAGCCGATCACTGCCAATCTCACCCTCGCTCGGATATCTGGTGGCGTAGTTGTGTTCGGAACAGTGGACGCAACTGTTCGCTCGACCTGCGACAGATGCCTCAAGGTCTACGAGGCCGAGATCAGTGTCAAGGTCCAGGCGTCTCTGTTGTTCGATGTCGACGATGACGACGAAGACGCGTACCTCATCTCGTCTTCCAAGATCGATCTTGAGCCGATCCTCAGAGACGAGGTGCTTCTCGATCTGCCGTTGCGGTCCTTGTGTGTCAGCGACTGTGCGGGACTTGTCGAGTATGTGCAAAGCGACTTGAATACAGGCGTTCACGAGGCAGAGAAGCCCAGTTCGCCTTTTGGCGTTCTAAGGGATCTGCTGCAAGCACGTGAGTAATTCGATTTGAGGTTTCCCTGATGGCGGTTCCAAAGAAGAAAATGTCGCGTTCGCGGACGCGCCGGCGCAAGGCGCAGTGGAAGGTTTCCGCACCGATGACCGTGAAGTGTCGACAGTGCGGATTGGCAACGCTGCCGCATCGAGCGTGCTCAGCATGTGGCACGTACCGCGGTCGGGAAGTCGTCGAGGTCGATAGCCCGTAGTGGAGCGCGGCGACGGGCTTGCACGTCGAGCCGGAGAGTGAGCTGCACAACGGAGCAACTCGGTGATTGCTATTGTCGGGACGAACCCAATCCTTCGCCAGATCTCCAGGAAGCTGCTCTAGTGTATAAAGCGACAATCGCCCTTGATGCAATGGGGGGCGACCACGGACCGGAGAACCTCGTCCTGGGGGCCGCCCGTGTTGCCGACGAGGGGATTGAGATTGTGCTCGTCGGCGACGAATCACAACTCTCCCCGCTTGTCGATCAAGTCGACGCCGATTTGCAGATCGTGCACGCCAGCGATGTCATTGAGATGACCGATGACCCCGCACGGGCACTGCGCCAGAAGAAGGACGCTTCGGTGCTGGTAGCCGCCAAACTCGTTGCGTCGGGCGAGGTCGGCGGGTTCGTCTCAACCGGATCGACCGGTGCCACGATGGCTGCCGCGGCGCTCGTTATAGGCCGATTCAAAGGTATTGGACGACCTGCGCTTGCGACGCTGTTTCCGCACGGTCCGATACTCCTTGATGGTGGCGCCAACGTGCAGGTTCGACCCGAGCACCTGATTCAGTTCGCGATCATGGGATCGGCGCTTGCGCAGAGCCACAACGACATTGCAGAGCCGCGCATCGGCTTGCTCAACATCGGCACTGAGGACTCTAAGGGCCGCGATCTTGAGAAGGAGACGCTAGGTCTGCTACGAGAGACCGCTGGTATCAACTTCATCGGGAACGTCGAGGGAACAGATCTGATCGGGGGGACCGTCGACGTTTTCGTCACCGACGGGTTCACCGGAAATGTGGTTCTCAAGACTTCCGAGGCGATTGCCAAGCTTGTTCTCGGCCTCGTGCTTCAGACTGTCACGGACTTGCACCTCGACGACGGCGACCGGGTATTGGACGCACTCAAAGACCTGGCCAACGGACTTGCGGTGGATGAAAATGGTGGGGCTCCGCTGCTGGGGACGAAGGGTGTTGCCGTCGTTGCACACGGATCTTCTAACGTCGCCGCGGTTGCTTCTGCGTGCCGGCTTGCTGCCGAGGGCGTCGCAACCGATCTTCCTGGGCACATCGAAAAGGGGTTGGCGCAGATGGGCGCTTTAGCGGGATGACGCCGATCGACGGAACTGCACGGAGTGCGTTCGAAGACGCAGTGGGGTATCGGTTCGAAAACAAGGACTTGCTTGAGAGGGCGTTGACGCACCGGTCCTACATCGCTGAAAATCAAGGAAGGGATTCGTACGAGCGCTTGGAATTTCTCGGTGACGCCGTTCTGCAGCTCGCGGTCACGCACGACCTCTACGCAGAGTATCCCGAGTTGGCCGAGGGTCATATGGCAAAGATTCGGGCGGTGGTCGTGAGTGAAGTGAGTCTCGCCGTGGTGGCGCGAACGTGGCGTTTACCCGACGTGCTGGTCCTTGGCAAAGGCGAAGAACAAACCGGAGGCAGGGGCAAGAACTCGATCTTGTCGGACGTCGTGGAGTCCGTCCTGGGCGCGATCTACATAGAGGCCGGCTTCGAGCGAGCATCCGAGCTTGTTCGTCTTCACTGGACGGTGTTGATAGCCGAGCGGGCTTCGGCTCCCGGCATGCGGGACTACAAAACTCGTCTCCAGGAGGCGCTTGCCCAGGATGGAAAACTCCCACGGTACGAGGTCACGGAGTCAGGTCCAGAGCACCGGAAGGACTTTGTGGCGCAGGTGTTTGTTGATGATGCCCTCTTGGGCAGTGGCAAGGGCTCATCGAAGAAGCGTGCCGAACAGGCAGCGGCTCAGGTTGCCGCGACGACGCTGTCCGCCGGCTGATATGCCCCGTGCCTGAACTCCCTGAAGTTGAGACAACCCGGAGGCTGATCGAGCCGGTGCTTCTCGGACGTAAGATCATCGCCGTGCAAATAGGGCGAGCTCGAGTTTTGCGGCGCCAACCGATACCCGAACTGTTTGTACAGCGTGTTGTCGGGAGCACCGTTGACAAGGTTGGGCGGCTAGGCAAGTTTATCGAGATCGGCTTGTCGAACGAGATGATGCTGGTGATTCATCTTGGTATGTCGGGCCACCTTCAGCACCACCCCAATGAGTCGGCACCGATGGTTGACCACACCCAGATGGTGCTGACGACGGCCGCCGGTGAGCAGATCCGATTTGTGGACCCGCGAACCTTTGGGTTTGTTGTTGCTCTAGACGTCGATGAGCGGCCGTTGATTTTCGACACCATCGGCCGCGACGCTTTGAACGATCTTCCCACCGCGAAGGAGCTTCATGCGGCGTGGGGGAGAAGCCGGTCGCCGATGAAGGCGCTCTTGCTTGATCAACGAATCATTGCAGGCATCGGGAATATCTACGCCGACGAGATTCTGCACCGCGCCAAAGTACACCCACTGTTGCGCGGCGAGCAACTGACGCCGCGGCGTGTCGGCGCAATCCACGCCGCGATATCTGCGGTCCTGCTCGACGGTCTCGCCTGGGGAGGCACCACACTGAACGACATGGCGTATCTGCTTCCCGATGGCCGGACCGGTGAGTTTACGGAACGCTTGGCGGTGTACGGTAAGACCAACGACTCGTGCTCGAGCTGCGGCCGTCGCATCCGCCAAATAAGTGTGCGCCAACGCTCCACCCACTTTTGCGGCTGGTGCCAACGGCTGCCACGTAGGGCCGGCTGAATATCATCCGTGTAATTCGCTTGCTACACTTCTTCCGTGGTTCTCAAGACTCTCTCCCTTGCCGGCTTTAAGTCGTTTGCTGACCGCACGCGTCTTGATTTCGAGCCCGGCGTCAACATTGTGGTTGGTCCGAACGGCTCGGGGAAGTCGAATCTCCTCGACGCAATTGCCTGGGTCATGGGCACCCAGGCGACTCGTGTTCTCCGCACCGAGAAGATGGAAGATGTGATCTTTGCCGGCACGACGACTCGACCCGCGTTAGGTCGCGCCGAGGTCGTTCTGACGTTCGACAACAGCGATGGATTTCTTCCGCTCGACGTTGCCGAGGTCACCATGACAAGGCGTTTGTACCGTGATGGGACTAGCGAGTACCTACTCAACGGGGCGCAATGCAGGCTCCTCGATCTGAGCGAGCTGTTGTCCGACGGTGGTGTCGGCCGCCACCAGCACATGCTTGTCGGGCAGGGCCAGATTGGCGAGATCCTCAACGCCCGCCCCGAGGAGCACAGGGCTGTTATCGAGGAAGCTGCTGGAATAACCAAGCATCGTGGACGTCGGGATCGGTCGATCCGTCGACTCGACCAGACCGACGTTGACCTTGAACGGCTACATGACCTTCTCGACGGCTCGAAAAAGCGCCTGCGCCCACTAAAGCGCCAAGCAAATGCCGCCGAGCAGCACGGGTCCGTTCGCGACGATATTCGTGCGCTCCGGTTGTGGATTGGCGGGGACACCCTGCGCGCTATTACCGCACGTCTCGCCGCGGCGGACACGAATCACGGTGGCCTTCGTAAAACAATTGCGTCCGAGGCTTCCCAGCTTGAAACGCTGCGGGGTAGCCTCGACGGACTACGGTCGGCAGCGAGCGAGGTTGGGCGCGAACTCGAGCATGCCACATCGGCGGCAGCCCGGCTCGAAACCGTCGGTGAACGGCTGCAGCGGATAACCCAAGTCTCACGCGAGCGCCGCTATGCGCTGGAATCGAGGCTGAAAGGTGTCGACGAGCGACGTCGCGATCTTGACAAGGAAATCGCCCACCTTGAGACCGGCCTCAAACGCACGGAAACCGAATCAGTGCAAGCGCAGGCCGAAGCCGATCGCCGCGAGGTCCAGTTGCAAGCGTTCGAGGATGAAGAGCGTGGACTCGCCGAACAGGTACAGCTCCCAGTGGAGGGCCTGGTGGCAAACTTGCGTGGTGACCTACGCGCCTTAGAGACCGCGGTCGAGCGTGATCGTCGTGAATCAGAGCACGTTGAACGTCGTCGCGACGCTGTTGAGGAACGCCTTGAGACAGATATTGAGTTGGGGCGGCAGCTTGTTCGGTCGATCCAAGACACCGATATTGAAGTCGGCAAGGTACAGGCGGCTCACGAGGTCGTTCGACGCATACGGACCGACGCTGAACGCGCTCTCGACACGGCACAAGGTGTGTACACCGAAGCTCGGTTCGCGGTGGCCAAGGCGCAGGCGCGGGTCGATGCTGTAGCCGGCGCTCTTGCCGGTGTCGGCGATCCCGCGGCACGCGAACAAGCGGTGCGCACGGCCGGTGTCACCGGCTCGCTCGTCGCACTACTCGATGTCCCTGAATCTGCGGCCCGTGCTGTCGACGCCGCTTTGGGACCGTGGAGCGACGCCTATGTGGCCGACGCCGGCAAGTTTGATGGCGTCATCCTGTCTTTGAAATCAGAAGGATTGGGAGGCGTGTCTTTTGTTGCGGATCGAGACGTCGACGGTTCCGTGCCCGCCCGATCGGTTGCGAAGGACCTTGGGTTTACCGCTCTCGTAGACACTCTCGGCGCTTCTGCCAGTCGTAGGCTCGCGGCCCAACTTCTTGGTGACGTGGTACTTGTCGAGGGTTGGTCTGCCGGTTGGAATCTCGTGCAGGGGCATCCACACTTGCGCGCCGTCACACCCGAAGGGGACATGATGACTGTGTCAGGCATGCAACTTGCCGAACCGGATGGCGCCGGGCCGGCTGCACTCGAGGCTTCCAAGGTTGCGCTCGAGGTCGCTGAGAGTGCGTTTGCGTTGGCAACTTCGGCCAATGACGCAGCCAAGGAAACATTCGATGGTGCCAACGTATCTCACCGCGCAGCCTTGCAGGCGCTAGAGGCGGCGGAGGCTCGGCTCGCCGGTTCGACCGAGGCGCTCGCCATGAACGAACGAACACAGGCCGAGGGTGTCGCCGAACTTGAGCGGCTAGACGCGCGCCAGGCGGCCCTGGTCGAGGCCGCGACCGCCCGCGGCGAGCGGATCGGCGAAGTGCGCGACCGGGTTGCACAATTCGAAGGCGAGGAGCTGTCCCGCCAGGATGCATGGGATGCTCTCAACCGGCGCCGTGAAGATGTTGCCCGCCGCCGCGACCAAGCTCGCGAGAAGCGCCAGCAAGCTGCGGCGGAACTCGCCGCGATTGCTGAGCGGTGCAGCCAAACCGAGACACGGCTCGCCGCCGCCCGCACCGAACACCTATCGATAGACACTCTGCCGGTCGATCCCGAGGTCATCGAGGGGCTTTCAACCGTGGAGTCGATGGCACGTCGCGGCGTCGATCTCGTTAGTGCCCATGTTGAGAATCTTCGCGAGCGTCAGCGCTCCTTGCGCGAAGGTGTCGGTGTTGCAGATACTGAGCTCACCCAGGCACACTCCAACGAACGCGCCCTTGAACAATCTTTGACGTTGGCGAGAGACCGGGCAAACACACTTGCTGTCGAGCTCGCGGAGCTACGGGTGCGTCACGAGTCTGTTGCTGAAGGCCTGCGCCGCGACGCAGATGCGTCTGAAAAAGAGGCGTTGGCGGCGCCCGAGCCTCAGATCGGTGATGGGGAATCCTCGGTTGAGTTGCTTGCTTCACGTGAGGCACAACTGCGCAGGATGGGCCCTATCAACCCTCTCGCTGCTGTGGAATACAACGAGCTTGCCATCGAAGTCGAACATCTTGAAGCGCAACTTGGCGACCTTGAACAGTCCAAGAGCGAGCTTCGCAAGGTGATTGCGGCGTTGGATGAAGAGATGGTCGAAATGTACCGCGAAGCATTCGATGAGATCTCGGCGTTGTACGAGGAGAACTTTGCGCTTGTGTTCCCCGGCGGAACGGGCCGTCTTCGGATGCTCGACCCCGATGACCCTCTTGAGTCCGGTATCGAGATTCAGGCCCAACCACTGGGGAAAAAGGTAGGCCGGTTGAGTCTGCTGTCGGGTGGCGAGCGCTCGCTGGCCGCCCTTGCGTTCCTGTTCGCAGTGTTCCGCGCACGCCCGAGTCCGTTCTACGTCCTTGATGAGGTGGAGGCTGCGCTCGACGACCCCAACCTGAGGCGGTTTCTCAGATTGGTCGATACGATGCGGGGGACGGCTCAGCTGGTCATCATCACCCACCAGCCGCAGACGATGGAGGCCGCCGACATCCTCTACGGTGTGACCATGGAGCCGGGCGAATCTTCTCGTGTGCTCTCCAAGAAGCTTGACCGCACGTCGGTCTAACTCACTCGCGGCCAGGAGCTAACCGTGGACAAATCCGTTCTCATTGTCATCGCGATAACGGCAGTCGTTGTCGCGACCGGTCTGTACCTGCGATCAAAGGGCAGATCGAAGACCGCCTCCCCAGCTAGGAGAACCGCTCAGCAAGCGTCAACAACCGTGGGCGGCGTCGGGCTACGCGACAAGCTCTCAAAGACACGCTCGGTGATTGCGAGACAACTCGGCGAGATCATAGGCCGAGGTACGCTCGACGATGATTTCTGGTCGGATCTCGAGGACACGCTCGTAGCTGCGGATGTGGGAGTCAGCGTGGCGGCGGCAGCGGTCGACGCGGTGAAATCCACTAGCCCGGACACGGGCGAAGCGGCACGCACCGCGCTCATTGCACATCTCACCGGCATTTTCGCCAACCGCGAACGCGGCCTCAACCTTGGTCGCAAGCTGTCGGTGATACTTGTTGTCGGGGTGAACGGCTCGGGGAAGACGACGACCATCGCCAAGATTGCGTCGCAGCTCGGCGATCAAGGAAAGACGGTTGTACTTGGTGCCGCCGACACGTTTCGCGCGGCGGCGGCCGAACAGCTAAAAACTTGGGCCGACCGGCTCGGAATCGAGATAGCTACCGGAGCTGACGGTGTCGACCCCGCATCTGTGGCTTTCTCTGCCGTTCGTCTCGGTCAGTCGTCTGGAGCGGATGTAGTGATCGTCGATACTGCAGGTCGCCTCCAAACCAAGTCGAACCTGATGGACGAGCTCGCAAAGGTCAAACGCGTGATCTCACGCGAGGCCGGCGATATCGACGAGGTGCTTCTCGTCATAGACGGCACCACCGGGCAGAACGCCCTTGAGCAGGCGAGGGCGTTCAACGAGGTTGCAGCCGTTACCGGCATTGTGGTCACCAAGCTTGATGGCACCTCGCGCGGCGGCGTCGCCATAGCTGTCGAACAGGAGCTCGACATACCGATCAAGTTCATTGGTGTTGGCGAACAGGTCGACGACCTCGTAGCCTTTTCCCCCGAAGACTTTGTGGATGCACTGATCGGAGCTTGAGCATGTCACCCGCTGATGCAGACAAATTGCTACAGCTATCGCGAGATGTCGCGCACAGAGCGTACGCCCCATACTCCAAGTTTCACGTTGGCGCGGTTGTGGTAGACGAGGATGGAAATACCTTTGTTGGAGTAAACGTCGAGAACGCTGCCTACGGGTCGGGGCAGTGCGCGGAAGCTTCGGCGGTTAGTGGCGCGGTTAGCGCCGGTGCCGGCAAACTCGTCGCAATCGCGGTCAGTTCACCAAACGCTGCACCATGCTGGCCGTGTGGGAACTGCCGACAAATTCTGCGCGAGTTCGAAGTCGAGACCGTCATCGTTGAGGCGTCGGACCGGGCCGCCCTCCCGGTGCCACTGGCGGAGTTACTGCCGAACAGCTTTGGCCCCGACGATATTGCCGGGGCGAGTGTCTAGTGGCCGCCGGGTACTCAGGTACTCCGCTCGCCAAGAAGCTCGGCATCAAGGATGACCACGCAGTCGGCCTGAGCAACGCTCCAGTTGACTTCGTCGACACACTCGGTCAGCTCCCACCCGGTGCTCACATCGTTGATGGGCGGACATCCGTGTGGGATGTTTCGGTATCGTTCTGTCTCACCGAAGATGATCTACGAGTCGCGCTGGCACGCGCAATGGCGAAAATGCCATCCGCCGGTGGTGCCTGGATTGGGTGGCCCAAGAAGGCATCAGGCATGGCGACCGAGCTGAACTTCGATGTTGTACGACACAGCGGTCTCACACTCGGACTCGTCGACAACAAGATCTGCGCGATCGACGACACCTGGTCAGGTCTGCGGTTCGTTGTCCGCAAAGAAAACCGACCGAGCTGGCCGCGCTAGCCGCGAGCTTTGAGTGCTTCGATGAGGGCTGGGATCACTGTGTGGACGTCGCCGACAATGCCGAGGTCGGCGAGGCCGAAGATTGGGGCCTCTTCGTCCTTGTTGATTGCAATGATTGTGGTGGAGTCTTTCATTCCGACCACGTGCTGCATGGCGCCCGAGATTCCGCATGCGATGTACACGTCGGGTTTCACAGTCTTGCCCGTCTGCCCAACCTGGTACGAATAGGGGACCCACCCGGAATCAACCACGGCGCGGCTGGCGCCGACCGCGGCACCGAGTAGCTTGGCGAGTTCATCCATCATGGGGAACTTCTCTTCACCGACACCGCGGCCTCCGGAAACAACGATTGCCGCCGCTTCAAGATCGGGTCCTTCAGATTCTTCGGCGTGACGCTCTGTCACAATCGCCGCCGGTCCAGAGTCTTCCACCTCGACGGTGGTAATTTCGGAGGACCCGGCTCCACCCGGCTCGGCTGTAAAAGCTTTCGGGCGTGTGATAACGAGCGCGACTCCGTCACCTTCGATGGACGTGAGGACGCGTTGGGTGCCGCCGAGGATCTCGTTGGAAACGACAACTCCGGTCTTGTTGGTGATGTCGGTGGCGTTAGCGAGAACCGGTCTATCAAGTCGAACGCTGAGGCGGCCTGCGGTGTCGCGGTCGGTCGTGTCCATGCCGAATAGCACGATGTCGGGATCATGTTCGCCGATGAGCGACTCGAGCGCTCGGGCCGCTGCTGGCGCCGCGAGCTGATCACCAGTCTCGAGTTGGTAGATCGTTTGGGCACCAAAGTCGGCGAGGTTCTGCGCACCGGCATCGCTGAGAGTCCCGGTGGCGAAGACGGCTACCGCGTTGCTGAGCGAACGCGCCTTGGTAAGCATTTCAAGCGCACCATCTGCCGGCCCGCCGTCGTGAATGTCTGCAAAAACCCAAACAGCCACCTAGATCACCTTCACTTCTTCGAGCAGGGCAATGATTCTCTCGTGCCCAGTACCGTCGTCAGCAACGATCTCGCCAGCCTGTCTCGCAGCCACCGGTTCGATGCTGCGAATGACTTGTTGAGGCGATGGTGAAACACCGAGGTCTGCCGCACTCAAGGTCTCGACAGGCTTTTTCTTGGCGGCCATGATGCCTTTGAAGTTCGGGTAGCGGGGCTCGACCACACCCGCTGTCACCGAAATGAGGGCCGGTATCGGCGCTTCGACGACGTCGAAACCAGCGCTGGTTTGGCGTTCGATACGCACATGGCCTTCGTCGATCGACTCGACTTTCTTGGCAAACGTCAGAGCCGGGATGCCAAGGAGTTCGGCAATCTGTTGTGGAACGACACCGGTGTATCCGTCAGTTGACTCTGTCCCGGCCACCACAAGGTCGTAACCTTCGCGGCGAATCGCCGCAGCAAGGATCTTGGCGGTGGTTAAAGCGTCCGAGCCCTTGAGCGTGTCGTCGTCGATGATGACAGCCTTGTCTGCGCCGGTAGCAAGAGCTCGGCGAATTCCTTGTTGTGTGCCGGTTGGCCCCATTGAGAACAACGTCACCGTGCCTCCAGTGGCCTCGGCTAGCTGGAGAGCGACCTCGACGCCGTATGTGTCGGTCTCGTCCATGATCTGGTCTTCTGGGCGCACCACAAAATGCGTCTCGGCATCAAGTTCGTACGGTGTTGCAGGGTCTGGAATCTGCTTGACGCAGACGGCGATTTTCATGGCGGCAACTCTCCTGGCTGCTGGGTGGTGCGAAGGTTACAACTTTTAGCGAGCGCTCAAAAAGCCCTGTTTCTACAGACCGACAAGATCGGGAAGGAGGTTTGTCAGCACTGCTGTAAAGGTTTCTCTGGCTTTGTCTGCGGTCTCCGTGACTTCCTCGTGGCTCAAGGGTCTCTGCGAGATGCCGGCGGCGAGGTTGGTGACGAGCGAGATAGCGCCTACTCGAACACCCATGTGGACCAGCGCAATGGCCTCGGGAGCGGTGGACATGCCGACAAGGTCTGCTCCCAGGAGTTTCGCCATCTGCACTTCTGCGGGAGTCTCATAGCTCGGTCCGAGGAACCATCCATACACCCCCTCCTTGTAGGTGACACCCTGGGACTCCATTGCGGATCTGATGGTGTCGCGGAGCGTAGGGTCGTACACGTTGCTCATATCGGGAAAGCGTGGACCGAGTCGGTCGTCGTTCGGGCCGACAAGTGGATTGCGACCCGTGAAATTAATGTGGTCCCTGATCGCGACGAGGTCACCCGGGTCCATGCCGTCGCCACACCCGCCTGCGGCATTGGTCAGCAACACAGTGCGCGCCCCGGCCATCGCTGCTGCGCGGACGCCGAACACCACGTCAGACGGGTCCCATCCCTCGTACGTGTGGACTCTGCCCGATAAAACGAGAATCGCCTCCTCGCCGACGAGAGCAGAGACCAGCTCCCCGCCGTGTCCTGACACCTGGGGGACCGGGAATCCTGGAATCTCGGCGAATGGAATCGTGATCGCATCCTCGAGGGTGGCGCCGAATGAGCTAAGACCGGAGCCGAGGACGATGGCTGCTTCGTGTGACTGTCGGTGCGTGCGGTATGCAATTGCCGCGGCCGCTTGTTGTAAAGCGCTGTGTGTCATGAGTCAACTCCTTGGCGCCGCTCGGCTTGCAAAGCACTCGCGCAGATGTGGCGGGTGATGGTAGCCCGACCGTGAGTTCGTTTGCCTGGGCGATTGTCTGGGGGCGAGTTGAGGAATCCGCGGAAACATCGCGGTGCCGCAAGGTCTCTACAGTGCGGCTGTGAGCCATAAGAGTCATCCAGAGCCGGACGCGACCCAGAAGGCCCTCCGGGCGCTCAACAAGGTTGTCGCTCCATCGGTGCGTGCCGGTCTGGGGAACCCGCTGCCGGTCGGTGGTGGCGCGATCATTCTCGAAACGGTTGGTCGTACGTCGGCGCTTGGCCGCAGGGTGCCGTTGCTTGCCGCCCGCCTTGGTGATCGACTGGTGGTCAGCACGGTTCGCGGAGACTCGCAGTGGGTTCGCAACATCGAGGCCGATCCCGCGGTGACGGTTTGGCTCTACGGAAAGTCCCGGCCTTTCACCGCTGTTGTCAAGCGCGGTGCCATCACTAGGGTCGTACTGACTCTTGACAGGACGCGTGACCGGTGATGCGCTTTTGTCTCAACGGACCTCGCTGAGAATGACCGGAGGACGGTCTACCTTGACCGCTCCAACTGTCCAGGCGCCTTTGAGCACCTCCAGCGCGGCGTCGAGCCTTTCCTCGTCCGCATACCTGACGGTTGCTAACGGATCGCCGACGTTCACCTGATCGCCGATCTTCGCGTGCACGGTTATCCCGACACCCATGTCGATCTCTGCATCCTTGGTAGCGCGGCCCCCGCCGAGTCGAACCGAGGCCGTACCCACGTCAAATGCATCGCAGCGCGCAACCCATCCGTCGTTGGATGCTTTGATCACGTAGGCATATTCGGCAACAGGTAGTCGGTCTGGGTGGTCGACCATTGCAATATCGCCTCCTTGGGCGGTGACGATCTGGCGAAACTTCTCGAACGCAGCGCCTGAGTCGACCGCAGCTTCAAGGAGTGCTTTCGCCTCGTCATGCGATTCGGCTTTGCCACCCAAAACGAGCATTTCCTGGCCGAGGAGGTATGTCAACGTGACGAGATCGGTGGGTCCGCCGCCATGCAACACGTCGATCGACTCGCGCACTTCTGACGCATTACCAACTTCGATCCCGAGGGGCTGGTCCATGTTGGTGAGGTACGCAACAACCTCGGTGTCGTGCGCCGCGCCGATGCCCACCATCGTCTCAGCAAGCAGCTTGGCGTCTTCGACTGTTTTCATAAATGCTCCGCTCCCGACCTTCACATCGAGTACCAGGCCGTCGAGATCTTCAGCGAGCTTCTTCGACATGATCGACGACGCGATCAGCGGCATGGAGGACACGGTCCCGCTGCCGCTGCGCAATGCATAGATCAACCGATCGGCAGGAACGAGCGTGTTCGATTGGCCACCTATGACGGCGTTGTTGCGGCGCAGCAAGTCCATGAAAATTTCGGGGTCGAACGCAGTCCGCAACCCCGCAATGGCTTCGAGTTTGTCGCGAGTCCCACCGGTGTGGCCGAGGCCGCGCCCGGATATCATTGGGATCGGAACTCCGCATGCCGCCACCATGGGGGCGAGC
Source organism: Acidobacteriota bacterium (assembly GCA_022562055.1). Taxonomy (NCBI): domain Bacteria; kingdom Pseudomonadati; phylum Acidobacteriota; species Acidobacteriota bacterium. Next base: position 88,580 of record JADFQA010000003.1, read on the forward strand.
GGGATCGTGACTTTGTCGCCGACCCCTCCGGTCGAGTGTTTGTCGATTTTCTTGCCGGAAATCGACGAACAGTCGAGGACGTCGCCCGAGTGGAGCATCGCGTTGGTCCACGCGGCAAGTTCCGCTCCTGTCATGCCAATGAGAAATATGGCCATCAACAGTGCCGACATTTGATAGTCGGGGATAGCGTCATCAACGTACGATGCGATGATCCACCCAAGCGCCTCATCGGAAAGTTCTTTCCCGTCACGTTTATGCGCAATGAGCTCCACCATGGAGAAATGTTTGGTCGACATCGGACACGCCCTACAAGTCGTCGTTCGTGGGCGCCCCACATTATCAGGCTAGTCAGCATCAGGGGCAACTCGGCCGTTGTGGATTCGATGCCCTTCGGTCCTTAGCAATTCGGCTTGTTCCTGGCGCAGCCGGGGCAGCAGGCGTCCGGTGGACGAGATGATCCGCCACCATGGAAGGTCCGGGACTTTCCGCAGCAAACTACCGACGGCTCTGGCGGCACCGGGGTACCCGGCTTCGGATGCGACCTCCCCGTAGGTCATGAGGTCACCGGGGCGCGTCGCCAGGATTACTGCGATCGCCGAATCTTCGAAGGCTAGTTCACGATCCACGATCTGCCCTCGCTAGGGCGCGGTGCAACGCCGCAGTCACACAGTTCCGAATAGCCGGTCGCCCATGTCGCCGAGCCCAGGGAGAATGTATGCGCGGTCGTTAAGTTCTCGGTCGAACGATGCAGCGACGATGCGGACGTCAGGATGGCGCTCGTACATTGCTCGCACCCCATCGGGCGCGGTCACGACACACATGGCAGTGATGTTGCTCGCGCCAGATTCCTTTACTTTGTCAACGGCCCAGGACAGTGAACCGCCGGTTGCCAGCATCGGTTCCAAAATCAGCACGTGTGCGTTGGCGAGATTGGGCAGCTTGTTGTAGTACTCCTGGGGGAGCGCGGTATCCTCGTCACGCTGCACGCCCGCGAAACCCACCTTGACCTTGGGAATCATTTCGAGCACCGCGTCGAGCATCCCAAGGCCCGCACGTAGGACCGCAACTGCAACGACATCACCAAGCTCGTAGCCGACGGTCGCCTCCATCGGTGTCTCGATCGCGGTTTCGGTCATTGGGGCAGAGCGCGTTGCCTCCATCAGCAACGTGAATGTCAGACGCTTCGCTGCCGCGCGGAATTGTTCTGAATTGGTGTTCTTGTCGCGGAGCACTGAGAGTGAGTGGCGGGTGAGCGGATGGTCAATAACGGTGAGGTTCACAATGCGTCCATGGGTCGGGGCCGCCTAAATCGTAACGCGTTTGCTAAATCGGGGTTCTGTGCCGCTCGACCTACACTTGCCGCCTATGTTTGAGAACCTCACCAGCCGTTTCGGAGATGTGTTCACCGCGTTGCGGAGCAAGGGCAGACTGTCCGAATCCGACATTGATGCAACCTTGCGCCAGGTACGTCTGGCGCTGTTGGAAGCCGATGTAAACGTCGCAGTTGTCAAGACATTCCTGGCGCGCGTCAAGGTACGTGCATTAGGCAACGAGGTCGCCAAGAGTCTCACCCCCGGTCAGCAGATCATCAAGATCGTGCATGAAGAGCTGATTACGACCCTGGGTGGCGAGACCGCTGAACTCCTTCGTCCGACGACTCCGCCGCTGGTCATCCTCATGGTTGGTCTGCAGGGATCGGGCAAAACTACTTCGGCCGCCAAACTCGCTGCCATGCTCAAGTCAAAAGGTCGGCGCCCGCTCTTGGTTGCGGCCGATTTACAACGTCCCGCGGCAATAGACCAGCTTGAGATGCTCGGCAGGCAGTGCGGGGTTCCGGTGTTTGCCGATCGCAACGGGAAGCCCGCGCGGCTTGTCAAGGCAGCCCTGAAACAGGCCCGCGCCGACTCGAACAACGTTGTCATCATCGACACGGCAGGCAGATTGCAGATCGATACCGAGCTGATGAAAGAGCTCAACGCGGTGCATAAAGTCGCCCGGCCGCACGAGGTGCTGCTGGTCGTCGACGCTATGACCGGCCAGGAAGCCGTCAACGTGGCGACCGGGTTTATGGAGTACACCGAACTCACCGGTCTCCTGCTTACGAAGATTGATGGTGACGCCCGCGGCGGTGCAGCGATTTCAGCCCGTGAAGTTACCGGTGTCCCGATCAAGTTCGTCGGTACCGGCGAGGGCATCAACGATCTGGACACGTTTCATCCGGACCGCATGGCGTCGCGGATTCTCGGGATGGGCGACGTCATGTCATTGATCGAGAAGGCCGAGGCCACGATCGACCCGGACACTGCTGATAGAACATTGAGGAAGCTCCGCAAGGGGTCGTTCGATCTTGAGGACTTCCTCGAGCAATTCCAGCAGCTCAAGAAAATGGGCCCGCTGCAATCGCTGGTTAGTATGTTGCCCGGCGCCGGGCAGGCGCTACGCGATGTTGAGATCGACGACAAGGATCTCAGCCGGGTCGAAGCGATTATCCGCTCGATGACGCCGGCCGAGCGGCACAACCCTAGAATTATCAACGGGAGCCGTAAACGCCGAATCGCACAGGGTTCGGGGACAAGACCTCAGGACGTCAACCGGCTCTTGAAACAGTTCTCAGAATCTCAAAAGATGATGAAGGCGCTCGTCAGCGGCAATAGCCCCATCCCGGGCTTGTCGCTGCCGGGTGGCCGTCGCGGAAACAAAAGGTAAACACACATGGCAGTAAAGATCCGTCTCACCCGCTTGGGTAAGAAAAAGCAGCCGGTCTACCGCGTCGTCGTAATGGATTCACGCAAAGCGCGCGATGGCAAGTACATCGAGCAGATCGGTCGTTACGCACCGCTTGACAATCCGTCTTTGATAGAAATAGACAACGAGAAGGCCCTGAAGTGGCTCAAGGACGGAGCCCAGCCCACCGACCGGGTGCGCAAGCTTCTTGAGATTTCAGGCGCGTGGACCGAGTTCAGAATCGCGAGGGGCGATATACACACAGTCGACTCTGGTCCCGCATCCCAATCCAAGAACGAAGCTGAGCCGGAAGCCAAGGTGGAGACTGAGCCGGAACCGGCATCAGAGGAGCCTGCAGCTGCGACTGAAACCGCCGTTGAGACTGACACACCAGACACTGAAACCTCGGATGCCGAAAGCGAAGGTGACGCATGACCGAAGGAAAAATCGTAGAGGCTGTGGTGAGCTACATCACAAAACAAATCGTGGACGATGCTGAAACCGTCGAGGTGGTAGTCGCCTCCGATGGACCAGACGCTGTCGTCGCCGAGGTCCGCACCGCCAAGTCGGACATGGGCCGAGTCATCGGACGTCGCGGCCGTGTAGCCAGGGCCATTCGGTCGGTCGCCCGTGCTGCCGGTGATGAAGAGGGTCTTGCAGTCCAGGTCGAGTTCCTCGACTGACGGGCAGTCGATGTCCGACGAGCCAGCCTGGAGAAAGGTTGGGTACATCCAACGTGCCCACGGCATCCGGGGTGCTGTCACCATTGTATCAATCAGCGACGATCCAACGCGGTTCGTCGTAGGTGCCGTTCTGCGGACCGACGAAACGCCCCCACGAGAAATTGCGGTGGTGTCGTCGCGGCCCCACAAGAGTGGGTATCTCGTCACATTTGCAGAGTTTGACTCACGCGACGCTGCCGAAGCCGCCAAGGGACTGTCGCTGTTCGTTCCGGCAACGGACCGCCGGACGTTGGACGAGGACGAATACTGGCCCGAGGATCTCGCCGGCCTGGTCGTTGTCACCGTGACCGGAGACGAAATTGGCGTCATTGAATCGGTCTTGGTCGGGACCGCCCAGGATCGTCTCCGTGTGCGGCTGCACAGCGGTGCACATGCGGAGATTCCATTTGTCTCAGCACTGGTTCCCGTCGTCGATCTTGCCGCTGGGAGAGTCGAAGTGGATCTTCCAGTCGGGTTGATCGGTGACGGCGCAATCGTGGATCTACCGGACTAACGGTGGACGCCCGATTGGGAATCGCTCCGTGGCCCAGGCCGAGTCAGTTGGCGTTGACCTGCAGCTCAACCGTGGAGTCCCCTCGCTTGAGGCGCAGTATCTGAGTCTCAAGAAGATCTTTGTCGATCGACGTCTCAAACCAATACCAGCCGCGATCTGCGTTGGCTTCTATGTCGGTCTCCGGTGTGATGGTTGTCGTGTTGCTTGCGTAGGTGAGTTCGACCGGTTCTCCACCCCATGAGTATCCAGAAACCGTCAACCTTTGCCCGCTGCGGCTTGGAGCAACGAACACCACGAGGTCGTCGAAGACCGAAGGGTAAGCGAGATTCTCTGCACTGTTCGCCGGCCGGAGGTCGAGCACTGACCGGGCCGGCTCTGGCAGACCAAAGGCCCGCGCTTCGACGGGTCCGCTGAGGTGGATGTCCACAATGAGTGCGCCGTTTGCGAGGCGTACCACATACGCCCTCCTGATCATGGCCGTGTCGACCAGTATGTCGTCGATCTGGGTCGTTTCGACCTCGGGCGAGAGCGCAACGCGAATGACGTTGAATTCACGCAACAACGAAACTGCTGTTTCGCCCATTATTGAAGCAGGGGCACCATCCGATGTGAGGAAATCGAGTACGAGCCGCTCGCAGTCTTCATAGGCCGCCCAGCGGATCGTCGAGAGACGTTCGGCGTCGCCGACTGTAGCGCCGAACGTTGCAAGAATTTGGCTAGCTGAATATGCCGTTTCACCGATCGCACATGGCGCCTCGGTCGGCGGGGTTGTGGTTGGTGGCAGAGTCGAGGTGGTCGACGACGCCGGCGGCTCGGGGGTATGGGTGGTCGAGATAGGTGCAACCGTGTTAGGCGGCTCGACAGAGATTGTAGACCCAACGCCCGTGGCATCGCACGCGGTTAGTGCGAGTAAGAAAACCGAAATTCTGGCGAAATGTCTCACGGCCGAAGCCTACCGCCGGTCGACCGTCACGCCGCAGCATTGTCTGTGATACCGTTCTGCGATGCCGAAATTTCCCCGTCCCGATCGAGCGCTTGCGATCGACATTCTGAACGGTGTCGAGAGTGCAGATCTGCTGCTTGCCGAGGCTCGCCGCCTCCGCGACGAGGGTTTCGGTCGGGTCATAACCTATTCGCGTAAGGTGTTCATCCCGCTCACGACGTTGTGCCAGGACGTGTGCACCTACTGCACCTTTGCCAAACCCCCGGGGGCCGGCGGCCAGTACCTTGAGCCCGAGGATGTCATCGCAATCGCTCGGGCCGGCCAATCACACGGTTGTACCGAGGCGTTGTTCACGCTCGGAGATCGGCCGGAGGCGAGGTGGCTGCAAGCGAAGGTCTGGCTGCAAGATCACGGTCACGAATCGACGCTTGAGTACGTCGCCCAAATGTGTGAGGCTGTCGTGTCGGAGACGTCGCTGTTCCCACATGCCAATCCTGGCCTGCTGAGTTTTGATGACTTCGTTGCACTGCGTCCTTCGAATCCCTCCATGGGGATGATGTTGGAAAATATCTCACCGCGTCTGATGGAACCGGGTATGCCTCACCACAACTGCCCGGACAAGGATCCCGTCTTGCGGGTGGCGACAATTTCGGCCGCGGGCGTTGCCAAGGTGCCCTTTACGACCGGGATCCTTGTAGGGATTGGGGAGAACAACGAGGAGATAGTCGATTCTCTGTTCGCGCTGGCCGATCTGCAAGCCCGGCACGGGCATATCCAGGAGGTCATCATTCAGAACTTCCGTGCCAAGAACGACACGTTGATGCGGTTGGCCCCCGAACCTGACATCCCGTTTTTTGCACGAGTCGTGGCACTAGCGCGCTGGATCATGGGTCCAGAGATGAGCGTCCAAGTGCCGCCAAACCTCACTGAGGACTTTTCGGTCTACCTCGACGCCGGTATCAACGACTGGGGCGGGGTTTCTCCGCTGACGATTGACTGGGTGAACCCCGAGGCACCCTGGCCGCATGTAGAGAAACTCAGTGCAGTCACGTCGCGTGGTGGATTCGAGTTGCGGGCACGATTGCCGGTGTACCCACGGTATCAAAACGAAACGTGGGTTGACCGGGCACTTCTTAACCGAGTCTTGGACGCGGCTGACGACGACGGACTCGTGGGCCGCAACTCACTGAGGGTAGGAGCATCCGCATGAACCGCTTCGTGACCGCTGTCCATTTGCGCCCCGCTGAGCAGGTCCATGTGCTTTGGGCCACCACCCGCAGACGTGAGGGCACGACTGTTGTTGAGGTTTCGGCGTTGGACGCGGCGTCGTGGACCGCAACCGTTGAGGCGAAGCTGGGGGCGGTGGCGACCAGTGTCGATGGTGTCGAACCGCTTGCCTGGGTTGTGGAACCGCAACAGGCGTTGTCTTTGGCGCAACAGGGCGTCCCTGGCTGGCGTATCACGGTGATCGACACTGGCATCCGTGCCGATGTGGTGGAGGCTGTGGCCCGTACTCAAGCAGCGTTTCTTCGCGGCGGGCGATCGCATGCGACCGAGCTGGCTCAGATCACGGCCCTCCCCGGTACGGTGGCCCGAGTTTCGGTGTTTGTCGATGACGTACACGAAGCACTTGGCGCGGTTGGCTCGGGCGCAGAGGATCTTGTATTGCGCGGATGGACGTCCGCCATGGTTGGTGAGTTGCGTGATTCCTTGGGTGGGCGTCTTGTTGAGCGTGCGGTGTATCCGCCCGGCGTGTCGGTCGAGGATCTGCGTTCGCACCTCGACGCCGACAGGTTCGCGGCAGCACTTGAACTTGTTGATGCGAGCGGGGCTGCGAGACCGAAGGACGAGTGGGCTCCAGGAAAGAACATGGCTGCGCCAGTTCCAGAGCGGCGATTTTCCGCCCAGTGGGGTGATGAGGCGTGGAGGTCGGTGAGCGGCGAGTCGGCGTCCCGAGATCTCGCCGTGGACCTTGGTGGCATCCTTGATCGCGCCATCGAGGGCACCGCCCCGACCCAGACGGAAGTCGTCCGACTGTTCTCCGCGCGAGGCGATGAAGTTGATGCGATCGCCGGCGTAGCGGACGTCCTACGCAAGCGAGTGAACGGCGATGTTGTTACCTACGTTGTCAATCGAAACATCAACTACACGAACCAGTGTTACTTCAAGTGCGGGTTCTGCGCGTTTTCTAAAGGACCCCGGTCGCTAGAACTACGCGGCGACCCGTATCTCATGACAATTCCGCAAGTGGTCGAACGCGCCGTCGAAGCACATCGCCGCGGAGCGACAGAAGTCTGCCTGCAAGGCGGCATACATCCAGACTTTACCGGAGACTTCTATATCGCTCTGCTCGAGTCGATCAAGGAACATATTCCTGAAATGCACTGCCACGGGTTCACGCCGCTGGAGGTGTGGCAAGGCGCCGACACGCTCGGGGTGTCGGTGAAGGAATTCCTGCAGCGTTTGCGAAACGCTGGTCTAGGATCCCTTCCGGGCACGGCTGCGGAGATTCTCGACGACCGTATTCGCGAGTACTTGTGTCCCGACAAAATAAGGACGGGGCAGTGGGCAGAAGTCATGGTGACCGCCCACGGCCTTGGTTTGCGGTCCACCGCAACGATGATGTTTGGACACATCGACGACGCCGCGTCGTGGGCTGAGCACTTTGAGGTGCTCCGGACCATTCAGCGGTCGACCGGTGGGTTCACCGAGTTCGTCCCGCTGCCGTTTGTGCACATGGGTGCCCCGATCTACTTGCGAGGTAGGAGTCGACCCGGACCAACCTGGGATGAGACGGTTCTGGTGCACTCTGTTGCCCGGATTGCTTTTCACGGATTGATCGACAACATCCAAGCGTCGTGGGTGAAACTTGGGCTCGATGCCGGAGTTCGTCTGCTGTCAGCAGGTTGCAACGACCTCGGTGGAACATTGATGGGCGAGACCATTTCGCATGCAGCAGGAGCAGCGCACGGGACCGAGATGGCTCCAGAGGACTTTGTGTCGGCGATTGAGGCGGCGGGGCGGACTCCGCGCCAACGCACGACGCTTTACGAGGAGTTCGTCAGCAGAGTTGGCTGGAGCAGTGGCTCGGCCGGCGGCCGCCGAAGCACCAGCGGCTCGATGTCCGATTCGCCGTGACTCGGTTAGTGTACATGCCGTGATTGTCTCCCATCCTTCGATTATCCAAGGCGGCATGGGCGTAGCCGTGTCCAATTGGGTCCTTGCACGCGCAGTTGCCATTGAGGGTCAGATGGGAGTCGTGTCTGGGACCGCTCTTGATGTTGTTTTGGTGCGACGTCTCGAAATGGGCGACTCAGACGGATCGATGCGTCGCGGTCTTGCTGCGTTCCCGATCCCCGGTGTTGCGGATCGTGTTCTCGAAAAGTACTTCATCGAGGGTGGCAAAACCGCTACCGAGAGGTTCACCCAGAAGCCGCTAGTGTCCCACCGGCCATCCCAAGCGCTCACAGAACTGCTGGTAGTCGCCAACTTCGTTGAGGTGTGGCTCGCCAAGGAGGGGCACGACGGAGTTGTCGGCATCAATTTCTTGGAGAAGCTCCAGCCCCCCACTTTGGCGTCCATTTACGGCGCGATGCTTGCCGATGTGGACTATGTGCTGATGGGGGCCGGTATACCCCGATCGATCCCTGGCATTCTCGACAAGCTCTCGGTTGGTGAGACGGCCGAGCTGAGGCTCGACGTGAAGGGTGCACACAAAGACGACAACTTTGTGATGCGTTTCGATCCGACGGCTTTCAGCAGGGGCCGGATCATCGATCTAAAGCGACCAAAATTTCTTGCCATCATCACATCTGACGTCCTCGCCAAGATGTTGGCGACGAAGGCAAATGGTTTTGTTGACGGGTTCATCGTCGAGATGCCCGTTGCCGGTGGACACAACGCACCGCCGCGCGGGAAGTTGCAACTTTCCGATGAGGGTGAGCCAATCTACGGTGACCGCGACGTACCCAAGCTAGAGAACATCGTGGCACTTGGGCGCCCCTTTTGGCTCGCCGGTGGCTTTGCGACCGCGCAAGGGTTGCGCGACGCGCAGGCAGTTGGAGCCGTTGGTGTTCAGATCGGAACGGCGTTTGCTTATTGCGAAGAGTCGGGGTTCACCGAAGAGATCAAGATGGGGGTACTTGCGATGTCGCGTGCCGGTGAAGCCAAGGTCAAAACGGACCCTCGCGCCTCGCCAACCGGCTTCCCGTTCAAGGTCTTGCAAATCAAGGGCTCGCTTTCCGTCGAGTCTGTGTACCAAGAGCGCGAGCGGGTGTGCGACCTCGGCTATTTGCGTACTGCTTATCGACGAGAAAACGGCAAAATCGGGTGGCGCTGTCCCTCCGAACCGATTGACGACTATCTTGCCAAAGGGGGAAAGATGGAAGAAACGGTCGGGCGTAAGTGCGTCTGCAACGCGCTGTGCAGCGCGATCGGCATGCCGCAGATTCAGTTCAACGGCGCTGTTGAAGGGGATCTCGTGACGTCTGGTGACGACGTGGCGACGATCGCGAGATTCCTCCCGCAAGGCTCCGCCACCTACAGCGCCGTCCACGTCATCAACACCATTCTTGGTATTGCGGCACCCGCTATTGCTGAGAGCGAAGTAGCAGAATCAATCGTCTAGAGATCAGTAGCCAAGCCGCGGCTGCTGTGGGGCTTTTTCCCGGAGTGTGACTGCGGTTCCGGTCATGGTGATTAGAAGCCGGTCGCCGAGAGGGGTGTACGTCATAGCGACGCCGATTACCGCGTGTGCGCCTCGATCAATGGCTTCCTCGGTGAGGCCGTCGATCCCGATTTGGCGGGCGCGTGCGAGGGTCTCGCCAAGGTTGGTGTACCCGGCAGGAGAGGCGTCGATTGCTACTTCGGCCGTCACGACGCCAAGGTAGGTATCGGTGTCCCACTGTGACAGGGTTTCTGTCGTGCTTATCACTGGTCGCCACACTTGTTCGCCAGACGGCGAGGTGACCCACCCTTGAGCCGCGGTGCTCCACTGCGAGCCCCAGCGCCGGCCTAACCCGTAGTGAGCGGACGGCTCTTTAAGGACGTTGGTACGGCTCGTGGTCCGTAGATCGCGAATTGTCGCGTTTTCCACTGCCTCTGGCACATCCGCGGCGTCGCTGGGGGTCGAGACTGCCTGCGGCTGTTGGCTGATCGACTCGGTTACCACTGCTGACCGGGTTACCGCTGCTACCGGATCGTCACCCGTGAGATCAATGTGCTCAAGGGCGGTGGTTTGTGCGTCTGCGGTGGAAGTGGCGGGTCGTTGCCAGTTGTGTTCCATGGCTTCGTTCTCGTTCGATGTAGAGCGAAACACAGGACGGTCGTCTCCGAACGGGTCGACCGTATCACGTCGCGCCTGTTCGATTCCGGCGCCGTTGCGGATGGTGTCTTCGCTGTAGGCCATGCTGCCCTTTGTCTGGCGATTGCGTTCCCTTGACACCGCAGGATACCCTTGCACCATGCACATTGCGATCATCACGATTTTCCCTGATTTCTTTGCTGAGACGCTCGAAATATCGATTGTTGGCAAGGCTCGCGCTACAGGCCTTCTTGAAACAACTGTTGTCGATTTACGGGAGTTTGGCAGTGGCGTACATCGCCAGGTCGACGATGCGCCATTTGGTGGCGGGGTTGGCATGGTGCTGCAACCCGAGCCAATGGCGAACGCCTTGGGACCCTACGCGGCGACTCGACGGATTCTGTTGACACCTGCCGGCGCAACCCTCACGCAGGTGACTCTCGATCGCTGGGCGCTACTTCCTGCATTGACTCTGGTGTGCGGGAGATACGAAGGTGTCGATGAGCGCATTGCAGAAAACTTCATTGACGAGGAGGTCTCTATCGGCGACTATGTCCTGCTCGGCGGGGAAGTGGCTGCGTTGGCGATCGTTGAAGGGGTGACAAGGCTGTTACCGGGTGCGCTTGGCAACCCAGAATCAGTGCACACCGAATCTTTCCGCAACGGCCTGCTTGAAGAGCCCCAGTACACTCGACCAGCAGATTGGCGTGGGTGGTCCGTACCCGACGTGCTGCTGTCCGGGCACCACGAACGGGTTGAGGAGTGGCGCCGGCAGCAGCGGCTTGAGCGAACTCGCCTACGTCGACCCGACTTGCTCCGCACAGAGTTCGCCGAGCCTAGGGAAGTGGAGTAAGCTCCCAGACGGTTTTGAACACGCCTCGGAGGACTCCGTGAACTTGCTCGATCATGTCGAGTCCGCGTACTTGCGCGATGACATCCCAGATTTCAGCCCCGGTGACACGGTGCGCGTCCACGTGCGGGTCGTTGAAGGTAGTCGCCACCGACTCCAGGTGTTCGAGGGTGTTGTCATAGCCCGCAACGGTGGCGGCATTCGCGCGACATTCACTGTTCGCAAAATCAGCGCAGGTGTCGGTGTCGAACGCATTTTTCCGGTCCATGCGCCGATTATCGATCATCTCGAAGTGGTGCGCCGCGGCGACGTGCGGCGAGCCAAGCTCTACTACTTGCGTGACCGCGTTGGTAAGGCGGCGCGCATCAAGGAGAAGCGGGACTGAGCGAGGTGGCCGACCCCGAAGGCTCCTCTACGCAAGGGGGAACTCCGCCCCCAGACCCGTTTGCAAGCCCGAGACCTCCCTCTGGAGAATTCCAGTCCGCGCGGGTAGAGACACCGGCACCGCAAAACGATGACCTTGCCGGCGATGGGTCCACGAGCACCGTCAAGTCCGACGACGTCTCTGAATCTGACGACAAGGCGGACAAAACTAGTTTTCTACTGGACCTTCTCTCGCTCGCGATCAAGGCTGTTGCCGTTGCGGTCATCATCAAGCTGTTGCTCGTTCAGGTGTTCTGGATACCGTCCGAGTCGATGCTCGACACATTAGAGGTCGGTGACCGTGTTGCGGTCAACAAGCTTGCCTATCGAATCGGCGACATCGACCGGGGCCACGTTGTCGTATTCGACCTCACACCGCGCACCGGTGAATCTCTACCGAGCGCAGTCGTGCGCACCGTGGCCGAGGCGGTGGGCGTTTCGACACCACAATCTGATCTCATCAAGCGTGTAATAGGTCTACCAGGAGAATCGATCGAAGTGCGCGACCAGACCGTGTTCATAGACGGTGTCGCGCTCGACGAACCGTACGCAGTTTGGGATGGCCCGAGCCCTGACTTCGGTCCTCAGCTCGTCCCCGATGGGGAAGTCTTTGTCATGGGAGATAACCGCAACCACTCGCGCGACAGCCGCGTCTTCGGAACGGTGCCTGAGCAGCGAATTATCGGCCGCGCCTTCGTGATACTTTGGCCATTCTCAAATTGGAGCGGTCTCTGAGTTTCCGGCTCGCTTCTCGTGCGGCGATGATTGGTCCCGTCACAGAACTCGCCGCGAACTTTCCGTACTTCGCACAGCGCCTCGATCGCAACGGAGTTCCCCCGTTGTGGAAGCGGGACCCGGGCTTCGCGTCTCTAGTCCACATCATTCTTGAGCAACAGGTGTCTTTGGCGAGCGCCCAGGCTGCTTTTAGCCGGCTCGTCAATAACCTCGGCGTGGTCACACCGGACCGTTTCGCTGGCCTGGATGCGGCTACGGCTCGCATTATCGGTTTCTCACATCAGAAATTCGGCTACTGCTTAGGCATCGCCCGACTGCTGGTTGAGAATCCGGACCTGCTTGTGGTCGACGACCTCGACGATGCCGCGGCGTTCTCCAAGCTATGTGGCCTGCGCGGGGTAGGCCCGTGGACCGCTGCGGTGTACCTCATGTTTGCGGACCTACGCTGCGACCTGTGGCCTCGCGGCGATCGTGCGTTGGTCGTTTCGATGGAGTCCGTCATGGGGCTTTCCAGCGTGCCGACTTACGACGATGCCGACGCCATTGCGGAGGCGTGGGCACCGCATCGAGCAACTGCCGCCCGCATACTGTGGCACGACTACCTCGGCGGCCTCGACTACAGCGACCGCCAGGGCATTGCTGTACTTCGTCGATAGAGTGCGTAGCGTATGGAATCTGATCCGAAGCCCGATTCATTCGAGACACTTCACTCGAGCCATGACGATCACGATGAGCGGCGAGCAGTGTCCGCTCGGTCCCTCCGCATAAGGTCCCGTTTCCGGTCAATACGGGATTTTCTCATCCTACTTTTGGCGGCGTTTGCGACCGCGATTGTCATCGAGACATTTTTGATCCAGGCATTTTTCATCCCTTCGGCGTCGATGGAACAGACCCTCACCGTCGATGACTGGGTGGTGGTCAACAAGATGGCATACCGTTTTGGCGACATCCAACGCGGCGATGTAATCGTATTTGACGAAATAACCTCTAGTCCCTCTCCGCCCGAGTCGTTCATTGGCGCGGTTTCGAGAAACGTGCGCGAAGCACTAGGCACACGGACGCCCGGCGTCCAACTCATCAAGCGAGTGATTGCACTTGAAGGCGAAACGATCGAGATCAAGGGAGGATCCGTGTACATCGATGGTCTCTTGCTCAGCGAGGGGTACGTCCCTGACGGGTTGGTCCTACAACCGTATGCGCCGTTCACGATCCCCGCTGGACACGTGTTTGTGATGGGTGACAACCGCAACCGTTCGAAAGACTCGCGAGTGTTCGGAACGGTTCCCGAAGACGTCATTGTCGGTCGGGCGCTGGCGGTCGTGTGGCCCGCAGGACATTGGAGTGGTCTGTAGATCGTGAGGGAGGCGGTCGAGTGTCGTAAGCCGCGACGAACGGTTTGTCGGTGGCGTTTGATAGAAACGCATTAGAAGTCGTCCTTAGCTTCCGAAGTATCTATTATCACGCCCACCCCAAGGCAAGGACCATCACATGAGTGATGAAGATCTCGAGCGTTACGAAACCGACATCGAGCTACAGATCTACAAGGAGTATCGCGACGTACTGTCGATGTTCCGGTTCGTTGTTGAGACCGAACGCCGTTTTTACCTTGCCAATGGTGTCGAGTTGAATACGAAAAGCATTGACGGCTCCGTCTATTTTGAATTGGAGCTTGAAGACGCATGGGTATGGGACATGTACCGTCCGGCCCGTTTCGTGAAGAAGGTCAAAGTGATGACCTTTCGAGACGTCAATATCGAGGAACTCGAACACTCCGCAAAACTGTAGGCGTTCACGCAGACAGTGCGAAACGCCGAATCTCGGTTGGTGAAATCGGCGAACGGTGTGCTGCAGAGTTTCTGATTCGTCGCGGTGCCTCAGTCCTCCATCGAAACCTAAGAGTGTCCGGTGGCGAACTCGACCTTGTCGTCAAACATCGGGGTGTAACAATCGCTGTGGAAGTGAAGACGATTGTCGGCCGAGGAGATCCGCTCGACAGGATCGACACCCACAAAAGGGACGTTGTCTATCGCTCGGTTGCCGCCGCCAAGGTCCCGATTCAACGCGTGGATGCGATTGGTGTTCAGCTCTTCCCGGATCGCGTCGCAATACGCTGGGTTCGGCACCTGTAACACGGTTCCAATCGGCGGCCATTGAATCGGTGTCGGTGTAGATTCTTCGTGTTGGAGGAAAGACGATGGTAGACAAACCCCCACCGAAATCTGAGCGCCGCCGTTGGCCGGTATGGAAGGTAGTGATCGTCGTGGCGAGCGGGGTCGTCTTGACGGTCGGGGTGCTCGCGGCAGCGTTGCTCGTCGACTCAGGGGAGCCGGACACAACCGAGGTTTCGCCTGGGGCGACCTCACCGACGGTCCCAGCTGTCGCGGCATCACCAACCCTCATAGTATCTCCTACCACCTCGACCACGGAAGCCGTCTTTTCGACGACTTCGCCTACCACGGACGAGAACCCCTTTGTTGGGAGATGGACGGCGACCGCCCTCGATGGCAGCCAGTTAGACCTTCGCGTTGGTCCTGATGGTGCCTTTATGCACTGGGACTCTGCCTCTCGAGATTGTCGAGATCAGGGATTCGCACATTCACCCGAAACGTGGGCCGGATCGGCCACTGTAGAACTGACGGATCAGCCTTCGTTCATCGACGACATGGTCGGAGAAGGCGCAAACCTCGTGCCGACCCTCACGATTGCAGGGTCGGTGGTGTGTTACCCGTACGATCTCGAAAGTGGCAGCGCCAGCGATCGAGCCCTCAGATTCTTTCATGACCAGAGCCGTGACGCACTCGAGCCTGCCAGCGGCGGTGTGCGGTACACAAGATTGGCGCCAGTCGGTGGAGTCCTCCCAGACGCTAGTAACCCGTTTGTTGGGTCGTGGGAGGCCACGGATCAAGACGGCACCCGCGTTGCGATGTCGATCCTCGCCGATGGATCGTGGGAGTCTTCAGACACGCGCTCTGGCCTGTGCGAGACCCAGGGTTTCACCTATGCCACCTGGTCAGCGCAAGGTTCCGGCACGTTCGACCTTGCGGGAAAGTCGGTGTTTGAGGTGGCACCGATCGCCAACTGCCACCCGCGAGGCTCGGAGCAGAGTTCGCAACTTCCGGATGTGAGCCTGCGTTTCGAGCATGAGGCGTCGTCCGATACGGTGGTGCTGTCGGAGGATGACATCGTCTACACCCGACTGCCATGAGGTAACGGCCAGTGGCCGTTGTCGAACTCTCGTTGGTCCGCGTGTTGCCAATCCTCGTCCCGTTGGGAGGGCGCTTGGAAACGAGTTGTTCGGTCTGGATTCAGTACGAGTTGGCATATATCGCATCGTGTACGAATCCGGCGACGAAAACACAGTTCGGGTGCTCTGTATCGACCACCGCGCTGATGTCTACCGTCCCCGCTAAACGCTTTGCTCGGAGGCAGGTCGCTTGGCGGGTCTCCCCGGGCGCAGTGTCGCCTGAGGCTTGTTTAGAGGACCGTCGCCAGAGTATCGACCATGCGTGTCACTTCCTCCGCTGTGTTGTAGTGAGCGAAACTGATCCTCGCCACGTTCTCGATGCCGCACGCTGCGACGAGTCTCGCCGCATAGAAGTGGTCGGCGTCGGCAGCGATCTGTGACTCTGCCAGACGGTCAACGATGCTGCGTGCGGTGGGTTGCTTGGGGGCGAGGGAAAAGTTGGCGACCTTGTCGGGATGATCTGTGGTCCCGATGACCCGTGTACCTCGCGATAGGAGAAGCTCGACTAGGGGTAACGCGAGTTCGAATTCGTGGGCGCGCATCAACTCGGATAGCTCTCGCACGCGGACCGCCCGGTTAGCGACGTTGATCCCGTGATGGTCGGCGAGCGTGTCAAAGTAGTCACCGAGACCGACAAGCGCGGCGATCGCAGCGTGATCGGGACCGGCGCCGTCAAGCCGCTTCCACGGCACGTCGGTGTTGAAAAAATGCGATTGCGGCGTGACGGCCTCAAGCAAGCGCGGTGTGGTGACCATAGCTCCGAGATGCGGTGCAAACGTCTTGTAGAGACTAAACAGATAGGCGTCTGCTCCGGTCGCGTCAACATGTGGCCACATGTGCGGCGCGGCGGCAACACCATCAACGATGAGGAAGCGATTTCGCATGTGGACCAGCTCCGCAACCTGCGCAACCGGGTTGATCACACCGGCGACGTTCGACACGTGTGTCATCGCGACGACGACGACTGCATCGGTGAGGGTCGATTCAAGATCCTCTATATCAAGCAGGCCGGATGTGGGGTCGACGTGCCACCAGAGCAAATTTGCCCCCGTCTCGTCGCACAGTCGCTCCCAGCACCCTATGTTCGCTTCGTGGTCCTGATCAGTGACGATGATCTCGTCTCCAGGTCCGAGATTGCCCCGGAAAGCGTTGGCCAGCGTATTCAAGTTCTGGGTAGTCGATGGGCCGATCGTCAGTCGGTCGATCGGTACGCCGAGCAGGTCGGCGAGCGTGGCCCGTCCAGCATCCATTGCCTCGCCGGCGCGTTTCGCCATGGGGTTGTCCCCGTACGGCTGTACCTTGAAATCGGTGAGAAACTCAACGTATCGATCAAGCACGGCAGCGGGAAGGTAGCTACCCCCGGCGTTTTGGAAGAAGCCCCACGTCCGGGTTGGCTCCTTCGCAAACGCGGGGAACTGCGATCGGGCAAATGTGACATCAAACATCATGACCTCCTGCGGCGAAGTTCCTTGTACCAGCAACCGCGATGCCAGTGACGGCGCAGATCGGGGGCGAGCTGCGGCACGATAACAACGTGGCCGACGCCCTCGCCGATGGTTTGCTCGCACCCGGGGCAGAGGTATTGCTTGCGCGCCTGGTAGGGCTGAATTGTCATGACGTCTTCGTGTCCAAAGGGCATACGACTACCCGAAGAATCCCCAGCCGATAAGCGCGACCGTGACAACGACGAACAGGATGACGAGCACAAGATCGAGGGTTGTCTTGTCTTGGTTTCGAAAAGGATTGAGACCCATGCGCACATGGTACGGCCCCGCGACATCGATGCAACACGGCTACGCGGTAAGGTTCGCCCATGGCTGACCCGAGTTTTCTGTTGATCTCCGATACCAACGCGGTTCGGTGGTTGACACTAAATCGTCCCGATGTGATGAACGCGACGCCGCGCTCTGGTTGGGTGGAGCTGAGGGATGCGTTCAGAGACTTCCGGTCATGCGATCAGAGGGTTCTCGTTATCTCAGGGTCGGGAGGGAACTTTTGCTCAGGCGCCGATGTCGGCGAAAACGACTTTGCCGAGACAGCGTCCTCAGCAGCAGTCGGTGCAGCGTGGATGCGTCCGGTTGGGGAGGCAGCAACCGAGCTTTTCCACATGCCAAAACCGGTGATCGCGATGGTCGACGGGGTCGCCGCCGGTGCAGGACTCAACCTTGCGCTGGGTTGCGATGTTGTTATTGCGTCCGAGGATGCGCGGTTCGGAGAGGTGTTTGTGCGACGTGGACTGACCGTCGACTTCGGTGGAACATGGTTGCTCCCGCGTTTGGTTGGCCTTGCCCGCGCAAAAGAGATGGCGTTGACCGGACGTATGGTCGACGCCCACGAGGCGATGAGGATCGGTCTCGTGTCGGCAATCGTCCCGGTCGGCAGCCTTCGCAAAAACGTCGAAGAACTCGCAAACGAGCTTACGGCCGGAGCACCGCTTGCACAGCGCTTCATCAAGCAGGGACTGAACCGCTCATTTGAATGGTCCTTCGAGCAGGCCGTCGCGTACGAGACCCAGGCGCAGGCAACACTGTTGACATCGGACGATGTTGCCGAAGGAGTGCGTTCATTTCAGGAACAGCGGTCCCCGAAATTCACCGGTCACTGACCTGTCGCCTGGCCCTGGCCACTATCGAGAGGGCGCTCAAACACAAACGGGAATGGCAAACGCCCGTCGTGGGTTCGTCAAGTGACTGATCCAGAGGAGGTCATGATGCTCAAAATTGAAGACATCGACTCGTACTCATCTGCCCGAACTGTCGCTCACTGGGCGGTACACTTTCCCGGCATCGTCGGAAAGGCCCTGGCGGAGGCCGAGGATGATTGGGGTCATGTCGCCGTGACGTGGGACGTTGAGACCTCCACGCTTTTAAGCAAGAAGACCTCAACCACGACCCCGTTTCGTGTTGGGCTGCGTATTTCCGCGCTTGAACTCGTCGTCACAGACGCCGGTGGGGATGAGATTTTTGCGCTCGCCGGCAAGACGGTTGCCGAGGTGATGACCTGGCTTAGCGCACAGGTTGCGTCGCGTAACGGTGGTGAGGCACCCGACGACATGGCGTACCCGTTCGAGAAGATGGGCGAGCATAGTCTTGCTGATGGTGGTGTGTTCGTCGCCGAGCCTGCTCTTGCGTCCGTTGAGGCGTGGGTGGCGATGGCTGGCACAGGACTCGAGGGCGCCAAGTCCGATCTCGATGATCCATCGCCCGTTCGTGTCTGGCCACATCATTTCGATTCAGGGACGATCGGAGTTATCGACAAGGAAGCCGACCCCGAAGTCGCAAAGTCGGTGACGTTCGGGCTGTCTTTCGGTGATGGCGGTTCGGCAGCACCGTACGCGTACGTCCTGCCATGGCCGGCTCCCTCACCCGACGTTCTCGACGAGCTTGAGGTCGGGGCTTGGACAACAGATGGCTGGGTGGGTGCATTGCTTGACACAACCACGTTGTCAAATGACAAGGCCGAAGTGGCAGCGGTCCTCGCCTCGTTCTACGCCGGCGCAAACGTCGCTGCCCGTGAAGCAATCGGCGCTGACTGACTTTCTCCAGTCGCATACGTCGGAGGGTTGGTTGGGGCGTACTGAAACGCCCCAACCAACACCCTTCCATCGGAGTCGCAGAGTTCGTACGTTGGTGGCATGTTCGCTGCTGTTACGTCTGTCGCCCTTGTAGGGGTTGAGCCCCGCCCCGTTCGCATCGAAGTTCACATCGGGGGGAAGAAACCAGGTGTTGCAATCGTCGGGTTGCCTGACGCTGCGGTACGCGAAGCCCGCGAGCGAGTATCGGCGGCAATTGTGGCGACGGGGTTCGACTTCCCGCAGCGCAGGGTCGTGATCAACCTGTCGCCGGCCAACCTCCCCAAGGCGGGGTCCGCGTACGACCTTCCAATAGCCCTCGGTGTGCTCGCCGCGTCGCGCCAGATCCCCATGGGGTGTGCGGAAGTTGTCACACTTGGAGAGCTTGGACTTGATGGTGCAGTACAACCCGTTACCGGCGGTCTCGGCGCCGCGGTAGTGGGTCGCGCCATGAACAAGTTGTGTATTTTGCCTGACGCCAGTGGCCCCGAAGCTGCTGTCATCACCGATGCCCCTATTGCGTTGGCTGCCACCTTGGCCGAGGCCATCCAAGCAGCCCGCGGTGAGGCGATCCGAGCGCCGCAGTCACAAGAAGCGGTTGAACCGGACGAGGGTAACGATTTCGCTGACATCAGAGGCCATTCGTTGGCAAAACGTGCGCTCGAAGTTGCCGCCGCAGGAGGCCACCACGTACTGATGTCTGGACCACCCGGTGCCGGTAAGACAATGCTTGCTCGTGCGCTTCCCACGATCCTGCCGCCGCTTCGCGAAGCAGCAGCGCTGGATGTTGCGCTTGGGTGGGCGGCCGTTGGTCGATTCAGGAACGACATCTTGATTCCGCCATTCCGGTCTCCTCACCATTCAGCCACCATGGCGGCGCTGATTGGCGGGGGCTCCGGGACCCCGGTTGCGGGCGAGATCACGCTTGCACATCACGGGGTGCTCTTCCTCGACGAGTTAGGCGAGTTCCCGGTACACCTTCTCGATGCGTTGCGCCAACCAATCGAGGATGGCAGTGTCGTTGTCGCCCGTGTGGGCTTCTCGGTCGAGTTCCCGTCGAGATTCCAGTTGATTGCGGCGACAAATCCGTGTCCCTGCGGATACCGCGATGACCGAACCACGTCATGTGTGTGCTCGGCATCAGCGATCGATCGTTACCGACGACGACTATCAGGGCCGTTGGTTGATCGTTTCGACGTTCGTGTAGTCGTTGACCGTGTGCCGGCCGACGATCTTGTTGGTCGCCGCGGCGAGCGTTCAGCGGCCGTGCGATCGCGTGTTCAGGCTGCTGCGGATATACAAACGGCTCGCGGCCAGATGAATAGGGAGTTGCGCCGGCGTGACCTTGACATGCAGCCGTGGGAGGACGGAGCCAAGACCTTGTTGCGCAAGGCGGTTGCGACCAACGCTCTCACCGCCCGCGGGTGGGACAGGGTTAGGCGCCTCGCTCGTACCGTTGCGGACCTTGCCGGCGCCGAATCGATTTCCAAGGCCCACGTTGCAGAAGCGCTCGTGCTTCGCGGCGTGTCACAGTGAACGACGCAAAGCTGCGATGTCAATGCGCCGGAATGTCACCGCGAACGTTGCGCGACTTGGTTGCCCGATTCGGTTCCTATGAGGCGGTGGTCGCAGCGGTAACACATGGGAAGACGCGGCAGTCCTCGGCAACAAGAAGCGCCCTTTCAGTGTCCGCAGAGGAGCGTCGGGCGTCGCTTGAGGACGCGAAGGTTCGATGGATTGCTGACGACGATCCATCCTTCCCACGTCGACTAGCCAACCGTCCAGATCGGCCACCGGGGTTGTTCATTGTCGGAGAGATTGCGACTGGCCCTACGTTCGCAGTCGTTGGCACCCGTACAGCCACAACGTATGGCCGCAATCTCGCGACCGCATACGGCGAAGCCATCGCCAACGAGGGTTGGAGCACCGTCAGCGGCCTCGCCAGAGGTGTCGATGGTGCCGCGCACAAGGGCACTGTGCGTGGGGGTGGTCACGGGTGTGTCGTACTCGGTTCGGGTGTCGACGTTTTATACCCGCCCGAGCATCGATCGCTGGCGCGGCAACTTGTCGATAGCGGTGGCGCTGTGGTGTCGGAGTATCCGTTGGGTGCCGACCCGCGGCCTTGGCGGTTCCCGCCACGCAACAGGATCATCTCGGCGCTGGCCGACGCCGTGATAGTTGTCGAGGCTGATGTGAAGGGTGGTGCGCTAATCACCGCGTCGCTTGCCCTGGACCAAGGGGTACCGGTGTTTGCGGTCCCTGGGGACGTCAATCGGCGCACGAGCCGCGGTTGCAATCTTTTGATCCGTGACGGTGCCTTTCCGGCACTCGACCCCGACGAACTCATTGAGGACCTACGGCTGCTCGTCGGGGCACCACCCAAACCTAAATCCGCTAAGGCCATCGAACCAGCCGTCGGGTGGCTTGTTGAAGCCATGGAGCGAGTCCATCCGGCCACCATCGACAATCTGGTCATACAGTCTGGCAGGCCAGTCGCCGAGGTCGTCGCAACGGTTGGCGAGATGGTTGCTGCCGGCGACCTGATCGCGATCGGTGACACATACATCAGATCTCAGAAGGGCAACATGTAACGCGCTGGCCGAT
>JADFQA010000004.1 GCA_022562055.1 Acidobacteriota bacterium
TGTGTACGACAGTGCCATGTTCTCCAACAAAGCCGGCGCCATCTTTGAACACGTCTTCAACGCCTACCAAGGCAACGGCAGAAGCATCTACGAGGAGGCGGCATAGATGGACAAGTATGTCGAAGCGATGGAACGGAAGTTCGATATCGCCGAGTATCACCTTGCGGTTCTCAGGGAGCTGCTTCCTTTCTCAGAACCTGATGGGAGCGATCTTCCACCGATGGCCCTGCAGGCTCATTTCGAGGCGTGTGGGCGGGCGATCGTCGCGATGCTTGATCAGCTTGTTTCGGGGATCGCATCTGTGGCACCGGAGATGCCGAAGGTCCATGGTGCATCGCCGAAAAGCGTGATTAACAAGTTGAGTCGGTCGGGGCATCCCAAGGCTTCGGAGCTCAAGAAACTCATCAAGGACCTCGACGACGATTGTCGTATCAACGACCTGCGGGACATTCGCAACCGGTCCACCCATCGATTCGATGAGAAGGAGTACCTACATCGCATCGGTTGGGTCGTCAAGGCGGCCGAGTATGTGCCCAGAGGGGTTCCTCCGTATGAGGGATCCCGGCAGTTGAGCGAGTATCTTCAAGCGATGATCGAGTATGCGCGGGGAGTGTTGGACGCAGCTCAAAAGGTGGAGAAGCTGGCAAAAACTCTCGCCAAAGATTCCAAACAGTAGATCCTGTCATACCTTGCCAGTACGGTCGGGCTTGTAGAACGTTAGGTGGACGAGATGGCTGACCACAGCGGTATCGAATGGACTGAATCAACCTGGAATCCGACGACCGGCTGTGATCGCGTTTCTCCAGGCTGTGACAATTGTTACGCCTTGACTCTTGCGAAGCGCCTAAAGGCGATGGGTTCCGAGAAGTATCAACTTGATGGAGACCCGAGAACGTCCGGGCCAGGCTTCAAGCTGACGATCCACCCACAAGTGCTTGATCTGCCCAGGTCATGGCGGCGGCCGCGTGTTGTGTTTGTCGATTCAATGAGCGATTTGTTCCACCCGGATGTTCCCTTGGGATTCATCCAAGATGTGTTCGAAGTGATGGCCGACACGCCGCAGCACACCTATCAAATCTTGACGAAGCGCTCGAAGCGACTCCGAGAGATGTCGGCCGACATCGATTGGCCAGCCAACGTGTGGATGGGCGTCAGCGTTGAAAATGCCCGGTACACGTTCAGAATTGACCATCTCCGCGATGTTCCCGCAGCCGTTCGGTTTCTTAGCCTGGAACCACTGCTCGGCCCACTTCCCGGCCTTGATCTTGCCGGCATCCATTGGGTGATTCTCGGCGGCGAGAGCGGTCCTGGGGCCCGGCCGATGGACCTCGATTGGGTGAACGACATACGCGACCAGTGTGCGGATGCCAGAGTTCCATTCTTCTTCAAGCAATGGGGAGGCAGGACTCCAAAGGCCGGAGGGAGAGATCTCGACGGTCGGACCTACAACGACATGCCCATCTTGGTTCGGATGGGGTAGGACATGGCTCGCCAGTGGGGATTCTGGACCAAGGGAAAACTTGATATTCTTCGGGACTATCTCGATGCGTTCACAACCGCATCAAAGAGTTCTCGTGAGATTCTCTACTTCGACCTCTTCGCGGGTGAACCGGGAAACGTGGATCGGATCACACAAGAGCCCATCGAGAGCTCACCGTGGGTCGCTCTCGGTACCAAGTCGGCACCGTTCACGCGGTTGAGATTCTTCGAACTTAGCCACGCCAAGGCGCTCGAGGACGCGCTCCACGACGACTTCCCACGGCGAGACCTGAAGGTGTATGCGGGAGACTGCAACGAGACCATCCACGCAGCGCTCGATGAGCTGGCTCCGTGGAACTGGGCTCCGGCGTTCGCTTTCATCGACCCGAACGGTCCCGACGTCGCTTGGGCCACTCTCGAAGCCCTTGCGTCGTTCAAAGCAGGCCGCAAGTACAAGGTCGAACTTTGGATGCTGCTTCCGGTACCGATGTTCGTTCGTCTCCTCCGTGTCGATGGAGCGGAAGTCCGCCCGCAGGACGAAGGGCGAATTACTGAGATGTACGGGACTGACCGATGGAGAACAATCTATGAAGCCCGCGTCGATGGTGAACTGGAGCCGGCAGCGGCTACGGACGAGTATGTGAACCTCATGCGCTGGAGGTTGGAGAATGTCCTTGGATACAAACGTGTGCACACGTTTGAGGTGCGAAACGAACAAGGTCATCCGATCTATTTCTTGCTCTTTGCGACCGACCATGAAGTTGGAGACCGGATCATGTCCCACCTGTACCAACGGGCCATCGTCGACTTTCCCAAGATGCGCGAGGATGCGATCAATGAGCGGAGAGGGGCGCAGCGGCTCTTTGACGTCGCCGACTACACCGAACGGGACACGAAGTACGAATACGAGGCACCTTGGTCGCCATACGGCTCATCGTGATCACGCATCGCCGGGCGGTTGTGGCACTGGGCGGACGGGGGCTGTGGTCGCGGTGTTGCCTGTTGGGCTGGCGAGGGCGCGCTCGAATGATGTGAACAGATCGAGGACGGCCGGTGCTTCGAAGATGCGATACCGTTGCTTGCCGACGTTGCGCTGCGTCAGTATCTTCGCTTCGACGAGGCGGTTGATGGCTGCCCCGGCGGCGACAGGGGTCCGGTGGATGAGCCCGCTGGCGGAATCTACGGTCAGGAGGGGGACCCCCGGAAGAACCTCAATGAGCAAGTCCAATGCGGAACCGTTGCGAACCGTGCCGAGGTTCGACCGCCATTGATGGACGAGCTCGTCGATTCTCGTGGCGTAGATCTGGGCGTCGCTGCATGCCCGGAGGGTGGCGCCAGCGAAGGTCCGTAACCATGTGTGGGCAGCCACGGACCGCTCGGGGCTGTCTGCGGGACCCAGGTGCCGGAACGCGGTTAATCCAGATATGTAGTCGCCGGTCCAAGTGGCGAGTACGAGGCTGATGGGGGGCACGAACACCGGTGACAGCCCGCGCCGGCGGAAGATGACGTGGATCAGGGCCCGCCCGGCGCGGCCATTCCCGTCGGCGAAGGGATGGATCGTCTCAAACTGGGCGTGAGCGATCGCCGCTTGCACAAGCGGTGAGTGCTCGTCGCCGTTGGTGTAGTCGATCAGGTCTTCGAGGCACTCCTCAACGTGGTCCGGTGGGGGCGGGACGAACACTGCGCTGCATGGGTTGTAGGAACTGCCGCCTATCCAGTTCTGCTGCTCGCGAATAACTCCTCCGAGGTCTGGTGTCCGCGAGCGTTCCATCAGGACCTGGTGGATGTCTTGCAGATCGGCCAAAGAGATGCGCTCTACTTGGACGCCCAGCTTGATAGCGGATTCCATAGCTGCGATGTTGCCGAGGACTTCGACGGCGATGCGATCGGCGCTTTCGCCACCTTGGGCGAGGGCAGCCTCCGCCTCGACAAGCCGACGAGGTCCGGCGTCGAGTCCTTCGATCTTTGAGGATGCAACCGATTCAGCTCGGAGGAGGAATCGAGCGAGACCCTCGAGGCTGACGTGGCTCGTCCCGGCCGCGTTGAGGTCCCTGACAGCAGTTTCGGCGTCGGCGATATCGGCCGCGAGGTCGCTAGGAAGGGTAAGGTTCCATCCCTTGAGGGGATCGGGCAAGTACGCGTCGTAGCTGCAACCTCGTCGGTCGCGGCGAGTCATTCCCTCAAATCGAGGCTCCCACCGCCTCCGCTGGTACTCCGCCACTCCTTATCTCCGATCGCTTTAAGCAAAGGTTGTCCACTAACCTTAGCTTAGAGTGCAGCTAACAAAGGATTTGGAACAGTGACGCCGTAGCACCCCTGTCTCCCTCTCTGTGGACTCCCGATTTGGGTGTGGGCGCGCTGAGAGCCGCTGGGGTGCAGCGGCTCTCAGGGTTTGTTGGATCGATTGTTGTAGGAGGAACGGTCCTTTTACTCAGCGGAGGTTGTGGCTGGTTCGCTGTGATCGTGGGTGTGGTCGTGCTCTTGCTCGACTTCGGCCTTGACGGCGTCCATGTCTAGGGCCAGCGTCTGATCGACTAGGTCGGTCAGCGACGACTCGGGGAGGGCACCTGGCTGGCTGAAGATGCCGATCTGGTCACGGAACACCATCAGTGTTGGGATCGAACGGATATTGAACTGTCCGGCCAGCTCCTGCTCGGCCTCGGTATCAACCTTGGCGAACACCGCGTTGGGATAATGCTCGGAGACCTTCTCATACGTTGGCCCGAACGTCCGACACGGACCGCACCATTCGGCCCAGAAGTCGACCAGGACGATGTCGTTGTCCGCAATCGTCTGTTCAAAGTTTTCTTTTGTGAGATTGATGGTTGCCATGGGCAACACCTCTTTCGTAGTCCGTCGCTTCAACGCCAAGAAATGGTCGCGCATTCCCAGAGAGGGGCTCTCGCTGCGGGGCGATTGTCGTTCACGCAAGGGCACCTCGTACAATTCACCCTCTTATGTCGGCTCCGCTGGTTTCCCTTCAAGACGTTGCGTTTAGTGCAGGAAGATCGTTGATTCTACGGTCCGTGAATCTAACGATTGACGCGGGCGAAGCCGTCGGACTGTTCGGTGCCAACGGTGCCGGAAAAACCACCCTCCTGCGGCTCGTCGCACTCGTCGCAAAACCGACCGGAGGGACCGCAACGGTGCTGGGATCAGCGAAAGGCACCGACCTCGCCCCGGTACGGCGGCGCATCGGCATGATTGGCCACGTCCCGGCGCTGTACCCAACACTGACGCTTGAAGAGAACCTGTCATTCCTTGTTTCCATGCGCGGCGACCCGGTCGACAAGGTCGCAGACGTCCTCGCCGAAGTCGGCTTGGGCGACGTGGCGGGTCGCCAGGCTCGCCACTGTTCACACGGTATGCAACGGCGAGCCGAAATCGCGTTCCAGCTTGTTGCCCGCCCCGACCTTCTACTCCTCGACGAACCCCACGCCGCGCTCGACGCCCACGCCGCAGAACTCGTTGAGTACCTCGCCTCCTCCGTGCTCGAACGCGGCGGCGCAACCGTCGTCGTGTCGCACGACCGCACCCGGGTCTCCAAAATGACCCATCGCAACGTTGAACTCGTCGCCGGGGAACTCGTTGACGGAAAACTTGTCGATGGGGACAGCTCGTGACTGACTTCTACCGACAGGCACGGACCGTGGTCATACGTGACCTGCGCCGGGAACGGCGCACCGCCGAGGTGCTCGGAGTGACAATTCCCTTTGGCGCCATCTCGATCATCCTGATCGGCTTTCTGCTCAGCGCCGACTCACAAGTCCTCGACAAGGCCGCACCTGCTGTGCTGTGGGGCATCGTGTTTCTCTTCGGGACGCTCGTCGCGGTGCGCCGTACGGCAGCCGAGACCCCTGCCCAGCGCGACATGCTCGCCCTCACCGGCGCCGACCCGGCCGCAATGTGGGTCGGCCAAGCCGTGGCGTCCGCCCTGTTCATGATCTTGTTCGAAGTCGTCGTCGGGCTTGTCGGCTTCTTCTTCCTTGGCATATCGGTGCCGATCTGGTGGCCGATCCCCATCGTGATTGTCTTGGTCGGCATCGGTCTAGCCGCCCTCGGAACGCTCGCCGGTTGGATTGCACACGACCTCGAAACAGGCACGGCGCTCGTCCCGCTCATCGTGGCACCGCTCTCAATTCCGCTGCTACTTGGTGCTTCGAAGACGCTGGATGAGTTGATCACACAACGCGGTATCCTTCGCTGGATCGTCCTCATGTTGGTGGTCGATCTCGTCGTGATCATCATCGGCGTCCTCGCCGCACGGCCGCTCCAGGAGAACCCGTGACCGAGTCCAGAACCAGAGTGAGAGTGTTCCGCACCGTCGACATTGTTGCGGTCGTGCTACTCACCATCGGGATAGTCCTGTCGTTCACTTCGCCGGCGGACCGCATCCAGGGTGACCTGACACGCATGCTCTATGTGCACGTCCCTTCAGTTGTTGCGGCATATGTGGCGTTCGCCCTCACAGCGATCGGTTCGCTGCTCTTCATCGTGACACGCCGTCTCGTCTTCGACCGGCTCGCAGCAGCGTCTGCGGAGGTTGGTGTGATGCTCTTCGGTGTCGTCATCATCGTCGGGATGATCTGGGGGCAGACCACCTGGGGCTACTTCTGGGTGTGGGACGCACGGCTCACCATGTCGGCCGTCATGTTCTTTGTGTACCTGGGGTATCTGGCGCTACGCAGAGCTATCCCCGACGTCGAGACACGGGCGAACCGTTCCGCAGTGCTCGGTGTCGTTGCGCTAGCCATGATCCCCATCAACCATTTTTCGGTCGTGTGGTGGAACTCGCTCCACCAGGGCACCACCATCCTCAGCCCGGCCGCACCCAAGATCGAGGGACAGATGGCCGTTGCATTGCTAACAGTCATGCTCGCGATGCAGTTCGTCCTGTTTGCGCTGGTTCGCAGACGGATGGAAATCGTGCTTCTTGAGGACGGTGCGTTCGAGCTCGCAAGAGGCGCCGACGCCTCCGTTGCAGGCGACGCCGTGCAGATGCCCCAGATGGGAGCTGCCACGTGAGCCAGCTCGGTTACGCCATCGTTGCGTCGGTCATCGGGTACGGGATAATCGGCGGCTACTTCGTGTGGATACAACGACGAGTCAGAACTCTGCGATCTGACAAGAAATGAAACGCTACGTTCGCTTCCTGATCCCCGCCGTGGCCATCCTCGGTGTTCTCGTGGCAGTTCTGTTCACCCTTTCAGACAGCCTCGTGTATTTCTACACACCGACCGACATCGTCTCGGGCGACATCACGCAGCAGCGGTTCCGCATCGGTGGCGAGGTGCTCGAAGGCAGCGTGACCACGACCGAGCTTGGTGTGGAGTTCACCGTCACCGACGGGCGAGAATCGATCGGTGTTGTGCACAGCGGTGCGCCGCAGCAACTTTTTCAGGAGGGGATCGGTGTCGTGCTCGAAGGCTCATGGGATGGTGCGGTGTTCCGCTCAGACACCATGTTGGTGAAGCACGACGAGACGTACGTTGCGGACGACGGCGAGGTATTCGACTACTCAACCGATGAGGGCGAGCGGTGATAGCGCTCGCCGGTTATATCTCGCTGCTCACCGCGTTGGTCGGTGCAGGCTGGCTCACGGTTGCCGGGTTACGGCGGGTGACGACAGGCGAGGGCGCAAAAGAGGCTCTCCGGTTGCCGGTTCGGTTGCTTGTCGGCGGTGGACTTGCCGCGATGGGTTTCCTCGAACTTGGCATCGTGACCCACGACTATTCAATTGAATACATCGCGTCGAACAGCGCAACCGAGACACCGTTCATCTTCCTCCTCGCCAGCGGCTGGGCTGCGCTTGAGGGCAGCGTCTTGCTCTGGGGACTGCTCGTTGCCGTGTTTGCGTGGCTGGTATATCGCTCGCTTGGCGCCAACGACGGCCTCGGAGCAGGAGCCTTGGGGATCATCGGGGCGGTTGCGGTGTTCTGGTTCGCAACGATGATCACTGTTGCGAACCCGTTCAGGGTGTGTACCGCAGCAGCCGAGATAGGTTGCCAGGCGAGTTCGTGGTTCCCCCTCGCGGCGTCGGTGAGCCCGGTGAACGGCGTCGGGCCAAACGCACTACTCCAAAATCACATCCTCATGGCGATCCACCCGCCAATGCTCTATGTCGGGTTTGTTGGTATGACCGCCCCCTTTGCGTTCGCGATCTCAGCGCTGATCCGCGGTGAGAGCGGCAACGGATGGCTCGAACGCACTCGGCGCTGGACGATCCTTGCGTGGGTGTTTCTCACCATCGGGCTGATGCTCGGCGGTTGGTGGTCGTACGAAGTGCTCGGTTGGGGCGGCTACTGGGCATGGGACCCAGTGGAAAACAGCACGCTGATTCCGTGGCTTGCCGCAACCGCGTTCATCCACTCGTCCGTCATCCAACGAAAGCGCGGCATGCTGCAAGCGTGGAACATTGTGCTGGTCATCTCAACGTTCTCACTGACAATCCTGGCAACTTTTCTCACTCGCTCTGGTGTTGTGTTCTCGGTGCATGCGTTCAGTCAATCTGGGATCGGCCCCGCAATCCTGATCTTCCTCGCGTTCGTGGTGATTGGGTCGTTTGCCCTTTTCGCGTTCAGGGCACACCTCGTCGCGCAGGCGCCGCGTGTCGAATCGCTTGTCAGCAGAGAAGGAGTGTTCCTGCTCAACAACCTGCTGCTCGCCGTGTGGGGCCTCGCGGTCTTACTCGGCACACTTGCGCCCACAATATTCGAAGTGCTCAACGGCAACCGTGTCACCGTCGGCCGACCGTTCTACGACAGGATCACCCTCCCGATCGCGCTCGTTCTACTTCTCGCCGTCGGCATCGGACCAATCATGCCGTACCGGATTGCCGACCCACGGGTCGTATGGCGACGGCTGCGGACGCCGGTGACCGCTGCTCTAGTAATCGGCGCGGTAGTGGTCATGATCGGGGTGAGGTCGGTGCCGACGATCATGGTGATCGTCCTCGGTGCCTTCATCCCGGCGGTGATCGTCCGGCTGATGTGGACCAGGATGAACCAGGTAGCCAAAACCGGGATCAGCGTTGGTGCCGCGTTCGTGCGCATCGTGAAGAACGAACCAGGGTTCTGGGGCGGTCAACTGTCACACCTAGGTGTTGCGGTCCTGGCCATCGGGATAGCTACAACTACCGGTCTCGCTTCGCAGACGACTATCCAGTTGAGTGTCGGCGAGTCGGTCCCGGTTGCCGGTTACTGCATTTCGTATGACGGACCGTTCGAGCGACAGGAACCCAACCGTGTGGTGCGGGGACTCGACCTCACCGTGCTAGACGCATCGTGCTCAAGGACCCTGACCACGCTTTCACCGAGTACCAACGCGTACAAAAACTCATCAACACCGATCGGCACCCCAGCCGTATACACCACCCTATTTGAGGATGTCTATATCCGAATAGCGGCCGGCAGCGCGGCCAACCCGGTCATCGACGTGTTCATCTTTCCCATGATGTGGATGGTGTGGTTGGGTGGCGCAGTGACGGGTCTTGGCGGCGCGGTGTCTGTGATCGGACGCCGGGCGCAGCGGAAAGCCATGGTCGATGCGTGAACTCGGACGGGTACTGCGGATTGCGGTACCGATCGCTGCAGTGCTCATCATGGTGCTCGCCTTGCGGCCGGCGGCTTCGGTTGTGTCCGCGCAAGATCGGGTTGACGCTCTCAGCAAGACACTTGTTTGCCCCGTCTGCAACGGGTTAAGTCTCGATCAGTCACCGAGCAAAGTGGCGCTCGACGGTGTCGCATTTGTGACTGAAAAGATTGACGAAGGCTGGTCAGATGACGACATTTACGAGTACTGGGCCGGCGTGTATGGGAACTCCGCAATCCTCGACCCCGGACGCAGCGGCCTCGGACCGGTGCTGTGGGGCGTGCCGTTCGCACTTGTGCTGCTCGGTGGGTATGTGATCCTCACGCGGCGCCGCACTGACGCACCCCTCGTCACTGACGTATCAGTCGTGGGACAGCGAATGGACCAGGTAGCTAGCGATATTGAGGATCTCGATCGCCAGGTCGCCGACGGTGAACTTGATCCGGAGACTGCACAAGAACTGCACGACGTCTACACGGCAGAACTCGCAGAACTATCTGGAAACGTCTCCGACGTGCCGGTGAAGACGGGCGTTGAGACAAAAATCAAGGTCGGTGCCGCGGTGATCGGCGCGGTGTCGGCCGTGATCGGCATCGTTGCGATCGTCGGGCTCAACAACCCACAGTCCAACGCGACCGAGGGTGTCATCAACGACGTGCTGAATGGTCGGCAGGTAGATCTTGCGGACGTGACCAACGAGGAGATGGAGGTCGTTGTCGCCAACAACCCCGACATCTTGCCAATGCGTCGCGCACTGGCGCGTCGCTACTTTGAGGACGGCGAATTCTCGAAGGCGCTGCAACATTTCATCTACATCCTGGACCGAGAAAAGGACCCAGAGTCGCTCGCCACTGTCGGCTGGATGACATACCTCTCCGACAATGCCGAGACCGCCGCCAGCCTCCTCGACGAGGCGCTTGTTGTCGACCCCAACTATGTCACCGCCCAGGTGTGGCTTGCGCTGGTACGGCTCGAAGGCCTCAACGACCCGGCGGGCGCCGTGCCACTGCTTGAACGGGCCCTCTTGTCTACCGAACTCCCGCCAGACACGGTTTCGGTCATTGAAGAGGCGCTCGCCGTGGCCCGTGAGCGAGCGGAGAGTGGCGCGGGATGACCGAGTCAAAACCCATCAGGCTGGGCCGAATCCTTGCATTCCTGATCTTCGGAGCGGTAGTGGTGTTCGCGATGTTTGCTAGCCGATTCGGCGAAGACATGAGCATCACAGCATCGCCGCTCATCGGGAAGAACGTCTCAGACACGTCGCTGCCGTATCTCGAGCGCAGCGGTGAACTCTCCCTCGCCGATCTCAGGGGCGACATCATTGTGCTCAACTTCTGGGCGTCATGGTGCCCGCCGTGCCGCCTCGAACAACCCGAGTTGGTGAGGGCAGCGGATGACCTTGCCGAGCTTGGTGTCACGTTCGTCGGTGCGCTCTTCAACGACGACGCCGACTCTGGCTCAAGGTTTCTCGACAAATACGGGCGGAGCGAGCGAGCTCACTATCTGTTGGACGGCCAGTCTCGTCTGGGGTTCGACTTCGGTGTGACCGGGTTGCCGGAGACGTTTTTTATTGATCGAAAAGGTGTGATCCGGGCGAAGATCAGTGGTGGTGTTAGCTACGACCTTATTGTCGCCACCGTCGATCAGATGATTCTCGGGAAAACTCCGGAGTCGGTGAAGACCGGTGAACTTCAGAACAGGCCATAGCTACGTCGACCGAGTTGCGCGCAGGTGCGAAGGTTGTGTACTTTGATGCGTATGGCAGACAACCCCATCCCGACCGCAACATCGGTCCTGCGCGAAGAACACCGACTCATTCTCAAGGTAGCGGGGGCCCTCGATCTGATGCTTAGCGCCCACCATCACGGTCAATCGCTCGACTACGACCGCGTCGCCAAGTGCATAATGTTTTTTCGATTGTTTGCTGACGCTTGCCATCATGGCAAAGAGGAGGACTTGTTGTTTCCCGAGTTGGTTGCAAAGGGAATGTCGAAGGACGCGGGTCCGATTGCAGTCATGCTCGATGAGCACGAGCAAGGAAGGGCGTTCGTTGGAATCATGAGGGCCACTTTCGACAAGGCCCGGGAGGGCAACGAACAGGCCGGCGCCGAACTTGTTTTCGCCGCCGAGGGTTTCATCGAGCTGATCGTTGCCCACATCGGCAAGGAGGACAACGTCCTGTTCGGCATGTCTGACGGAATGATCGTCGGCAATGACTGCCGGGACCTCTGCGCAGGCTACGACGAGGTGTGCGGGCGAAGTTTCGAGGGTCAGTCAAAGGAAGATCTTGAACGCCTTGCAGGAGAGATTGTCTAGAGAGCTCCCTGCGAGTTCGTCTCTGCGTCGGGGACCAAAACTCAACCTTCGGGTGCGTCGTAGCGAGCGAAAAACGCCGGCGAATTAGCAAGTGATCGCCGGAGCCGTACTATCGGGCCATGGAAGCTCTCACTCCACCTTCGTACGGCAGTTGATGTCATGAGGTTTCGGTTGCTTACGGACGACTCGGACGGCCAGCCCTACCTGTCTGTCGACGTTACCGGCAAGGCGATCCTGCAGGATGCGTTCTTGAACAAGGGTGACGCTTTCGCTCGCGACGAACGCGAGGCCCTCGGACTTATCGGGTTCTTACCAGATCACGTGTCGACCATCGATGAACAGCTCGACAGAGTCCGATACCAGTACGGTCTGAAGACGACCGAGATTGGCAAGAACGTCTTTCTCAACGAGCTCATGGACCGCAACGAAACGCTGTTCTACCGGTTTGTACTCGACGACCTCACCGGTGTTGTGCCGGTGATCTACACCCCGACGATCGCCGCAGTCTGCTCGCATTGGAGCCGCAACTTCAGGGGCGCCCACGGGCTGTACATCACACCGCGGGACCGAGGGCGGATCGCTGAAGTCCTCCGTGGCCATCCCGCGATGTGCCCCCCGGTGATTGTCGTGACCGACAACGAACGCATCCTCGGCATAGGAGATCAGGGTGCAGGCGGCATGGGGATTCCAATCGGGAAGCTCGCTCTCTACACGGTGGCTGCCGGTATCCACCCCGAGCGCTGTATCCCGATCTCGATTGATGTCGGCACAAACAACTCAGAACTGCTCGCCGACCCGCTCTACCTCGGCTACAAAGAGCCACGGCTGCGTGGCGCCGAGTATGAGAACCTCATCGACGAGTTTGTTGATGCGGTCATTGAGGTGTACCCCGGGGCATTGCTCCAGTGGGAGGACTTCGCCAACCTCACAAGCTTCAGGAACCTGGAGACGCACAGAGAGCGGATCGCATCCTTCAACGACGACATCCAGGGAACCGCTGCAATGGTGGTTGCGGGCATCATCTCGGCGAGTTCGACACCGCTTCATGACCACCGCATCGTTATCTCAGGGGCGGGATCGGCCGGGTACGGGATTGCCCACCAGATCGCATTCGCAATGGTTGATGACGGGATCGACGCAGCCGATGCTTGGCGACGGATCTTTGTCCTCGACTCGCGGGGTCTGCTGATTTCGGGCGACCGGTCTCTCAAAGGCATCAAAGCAAACCTCGCGGCCGACCCCGCCAACGTCGCCGACTGGGTCACAACCGACGATCCGCCTTCGCTTCTCGACGTCGTCACCAACGTGCGGCCCACCGTTCTCATCGGTGTCAGCGGCCAGCCCGGTCTGTTCACCAAGGACGTGATACAGGAGATGGTATCCAGATGTGAACAGCCGATCATCATGCCCCTATCGAACCCGACGAGCTACGCGGAGGTCACACCGTCGAACGCAATCATGTGGACCGACGGCCGGGCCGTCGTCGCCACAGGTAGCCCGTTTGCCGCGGTAGAGCACAATGGTGTGCTGCACACCATTGGGCAGGCCAACAACGTGTTCATCTTCCCCGGAATGGGGCTGGGGACTATGTCAGTCGGAGCGAGAGAGGTCACCGATGGCATGTTCCTCGCGGCCGCAAAGGCCCTTGCGAGGGTAACCCCGGCGGAGTTGGTCGCCGCCGGGCAGCTCTATCCCAACATCGAACACGTGCGGTCGGTGTCGCGTGCCGTCGCAATCGCGGTGGCGACGCAGGCGATCATCGAGGGTGTTGCCGACCCCGTCGATGACATCGAAACACGAGTCGACGCCGACATGTGGTACCCCGAGTACCTCCCGACGCGGCCCGCCTAGCGGCGCCCAGAGGACGCCGGGAACAGTGATCCGGTAGCGTCGGGCTTGACGAATCTGTCGGCGGGTCGAACTGCGGGGTGCGGTGGTTCGATCAGTCAACTGCGGCGCAGGGCGAGAGCCACAGCTTCGACGCGGCTGTGGACCTCAAGCTTGGCGAGGATGTGCTGGATGTGGTTACGGACGGTTGCGTGCGATAGAAACAGGCGTTCTGCTATCGCCGATCCGTCGAGGCCTTCGCTAAGAAGTCCCAGAACCTCTCGCTCCCGGGGTGTGAGTACATCGAGTCGGCTGTTACCCCACGTTTCGGCGGGACTCCAGCCGTTCAGTCGCTCTACCACGAGACGCTCCAACTCGGGGGGGAGCTCGACCTCTCTGATCAGATGAACGAGGCGGCACTGATCGCGCAACTCGATGGGTGGGACGATCGTCGTTGCATTTAGCCACAATGTCTTGCCCGCTGCGGAAAGGCCGAGAACTTGCATGCTTTCGACTACTTCGTCTGGGTCGCCGCGAGTGCTAGCAGGGCAGTTTTGGTCGCATATCGTCCCCCCGCAACGGTCCCGCCAGCATAGAATCTCGTGGCAGCGTCGGCCCAGCGCATCGGCTGACGTGTACCCCAGAAGATCGGTGGCCGCGTCGTTCCACGCGATGATGCGCATGTCTCCATTTATGGCAATCATGGCGTCGCCGGTCCTGCCGAGAACGTCGAGCATCTTGGCGAGACGTTCGTCGACGGCGGAGTCGATTGCTGTAGGACTGGTCATAAGCTTGCTCGACGATACGGAGAACTGCTGGTGCTCGTCAAGTGAAAATGCCCTGACGTATCAGTCAACGACTTGACCCCTCAACACTTCAAGTATCCCTCCAGCGGTAAGAATCTCACGCATTTCATCCGGCAGTGAGTCGCCGAGCAGCTCAGATCCGCGAACCGTGTTGAGCACCGTACCCGATTCGAGATCGATCGAGATGTGGTCCCCACCGGCGAAACCGGCGTGGACCCCGGGACAGACAACGACGGGGAGGCCCACGGCGATGGCGTTGCGCATGAAGATACGAGCGAATGACTCGGCAACGACACATGCAACCCCGAGTTCTTTCAAGTTCTCAGCCGCGGTCTCTCGGCTTGAGCCGCACCCGAAGTTTTGGCCTGCAACGATGACATCACCCGGAGCGACTTTTGACGCAAAGGTCGGATCGACCGACTCAAGGACATGCAGCTTGCGTATTTCCACGGGGTCGATCGCGTATGCGCCGGGAGACAGCACGTCGGTGCTGATATCGTGGTCGAATTTCCACACTCTGCCGGCGAGGATGTGGTCAGGCATTCGTGACCTCCATGTTTCTCGGATCGGCGAGGTGGCCGGCGAGGGCCGAGGCCGCGACGGTTGCCGGTGACCCGAGATAGATCTCGGCGTCTGCGCTTCCCATCCTTCCAATAAAGTTGCGGTTGTGCGTACCGATGCACCGTTCGCCCGGGCCGAGGAGTCCTCCGTGACCTCCGAAACATGGACCGCAGCCGGGAGGGAGAACAGATGCCCCGGCGTCGACGAGTGTCGCGAGGACCCCGGACTCCATGGCCTCCTGAAGAATCTGCCGCGAAGCCGGGACCACAAGCAGCCGAACCCCG
Source organism: Acidobacteriota bacterium (assembly GCA_022562055.1). Lineage (NCBI taxonomy): Bacteria > Pseudomonadati > Acidobacteriota > Acidobacteriota bacterium. The sequence continues at coordinate 14,864 of JADFQA010000004.1, forward strand.
GCGGCGATGTGCTGCCCGGCGAGAACGTCGGCAGCCGCTTGCAGGTCTTCGATGCGGCCGTTCGTGCATGATCCGATGAACGCCTGGTTGATGACAATTCCCTCGACATCTTCAATCGACCTCACTCGATCCACTTCGTGTGGCATCGCAACTTGCGGCGGAAGGTCGGAGAGCAAGATTTCGTGAACTGCCTCGTAGTGTGCATCCGGCTCCGGTCCGTAGGGTTCGGTACCGGCTCCGCCGCGGTCCCTGAGATACGAGTCGGTGATCTCATCCGCAGCGAAAAGGCCGAACTTGGCACCCATCTCGACCGCCATGTTTGCTACGGTGAGACGGCTTGACATGTCAGCGTTGGTCGCGGCTGGGCCACCGAACTCGATGGCCCGATACCGTGCGGCGTCGGCGCCGAAGCGTCCAGCGAGGTGCAGAATTACGTCCTTCCATGACACACTTCGCTGGAGATTGCCAGTCAACTCGAAACGAATCGTCTCAGGAACTCGGAACCAGAGCCGACCTGTAGCAAGTGCATAGACCATGTCTGACGTGCCTATCCCTGTGCCTCCGGCGCCAAGGGCGCCATAGGTTGTGGTGTGAGAGTCAGTCCCGACGATCAGCATGCCAGGCCGGACGTGGCCCTGTTCGGGAAGCAGTTGATGGCAGATCCCCTCGCCAGCGTCGTAGAAAGCGTTGATGCCGAGGTGGGAGACATGGCTCCTGATCGACTGGTGGACTGCCGCGGCCGCAGCGGAAGGAGCAGGGACGAGGTGATCGATTACGACCACGGTCTTGTCTGGGTCGAACACCCGATCGAACCCCACGTCTGCCAACGTGTCGAAGACCTGCGCGGCAAATATGTCGTGGAGCAAGGCGAGGTCGATATCGGCGACAACGAACTCCCCGGCCGTTACTTCCTTCCTCCCGGCCGCGGCGGCCAGGATTCGCTCGGCATGTGTCATACCCACGGCGTGTGTGCCTTCATCAAACTGCTCCCAAACTACGGCCGCCGCAGACGTACAGCGTCTGGCCGGTGACGTACGACGACTCGTCGGCGGCAAGGAACAGCGCCGCGTTGCCGATATCCCGGGGAGTGCCGATACGTTGGATCGGGATTGTCTTGATGAGCCGCTCCTGGACCTCGTCCTTCAGCCTTCTAAAGAGCGGGGTATCGACGAGTGCCGGAGCGATGCAGTTCGCAGTAATTCCGTAACGTGCCATTTCGAGAGCCAACGTTCGTGTCAGGCTGATCACTGCGCCCTTCGAGGCTGCATAGTTAGCCTGGCCCACCCCGCCGAGCCACGCGCGCGACGAGATGTTGATAATCCGACCGTAGTTCTGGTCCATCATGTGGGGCACGACGGCTCGACACATAAGGAACTGTGACTTCAGGTTCACCGTGAGGACACTGTCCCAGTCTTCTTCGCTCATCTTGGCAAGCCAGCCATCTCTAGAGATGCCGACGTTGTTCACGAGAATATCGATTCTGCCGTACGTAGCCAGGGCCGCAGCGACGAGACTCTCGGCTCCTTCGGCGATTGACACGTTCGCCGCGTGACCCATCGCCTCGTAACCGAGGGCCTCGAAATCTGTGACCACCTCAGCAACCCTATCCGGGACGAGATCGTTCAATACGACCCGCGCCCCGGCGGCGGCCAACACCCTGGCGATGCCCTCTCCGATGCCTTGGCCTGAGCCGGTGACAATGGCGACTCTGTCTTTAACGTTCACGTTGGGTACCTCAGCGGTCGTTCTAGCGGCCCTTGAATTCGGGTGGACGTTTCTCGATGAAAGCTTGGATGCCCTCGGTACGGTCGTCACTGGCGCGCAACACGGCGTGACTTGTTGATTCGAGTTCCAAGCCGGTCTCGAGGTCGGTCTCAGTGGCTCGGTTGACCAATGCCTTAACCCGATCGTGCGACAGTGGGGCACGGCTGGCGATACGTCTAGCCAACTTCATCGTTTCTTCCATGAGGTCGTCGTCTGGTACGACGCGGTTGACAAGACCCATTCTCAAGGCATGTTCCGCGCTGACGTGATCAGCCGTAAACATAAGTTCCTTGGTGAAGCCGGGTCCGATCAGTCGGGTAGCTCGCTGCGTTCCCCCGGCTCCAGGCAGACTCCCGACCCTCGCTTCAGGGAATCCCAGTCTGGCCCCCTGTGTCACGATTCGGAGGTCTCCGGCGAGAGCCAGTTCGAGTCCACCTCCAAGGGCGTAACCGCGGATCGCAATGATGACCGGTATGTGCAGATTCTCGAGGCGTCCAAATATGCTGCGCACAAGGAGACCGAGTGGGTCGTGGATCAGCCCGGGTTCGAAGCTCTTGCCACGACTCTTCAGGTCGGCGCCCACACAGAATGCTTTTTCGCCGGCGCCGGTCACGACGAGGACCCGGGTGTCATCGTCGGCTTCGATCTTGTCGAGTATGTCACCGATCTTTTGCAGCATTGCGACGGTCATTGCGTTGAGAGCCTCTGGCCGGTTGAGGGTCAGGACTCCGATTGCGCCGTCTCTTTCGTACAGCACAGGCTGTTCTTCGGGACCCAGCACAGGCTGTTCTTCGGGACCCAGCACAGGCTGTTCTTCGGGACCCAGCACAGGCTGTTCTTCGGGACCCAGCACAGGCTGTTCTTCGGGACCCAGCACAGGCTGTTCTTCGGGTCCGTCCGCGGATTCATCTGTCACTACTGTCTCCTGTCTGCAGTTGCCGTCCGTCCGGGCCGGCAACGACGCCGCTTTGCATCAGCGCCCCTATCTCGTCTTCGTCAAACCCGTTCTCGCCAAGGACTTCCGCCGAGTGCTCACCGGCAATTGGCGGTGGTGGTCCAGTGACATCGCCGGCCGTGTCGGACATACGGCTCGGGAGTACAGGTCCCGTGAACTCACCGAAACTAGGGTGGTGGACAGTCACCAGCGCATCTCCCTTAGCGACATGCTCCTCGGCAATGAGATCCTCGTAGCTGAGGATTGGGCCGCAGAGGACATCGACTTTGTCGAATGCGTCGATCCATTCCGCTGTCGTCTTGGTCCGAAAAATGGGTTCCAGGGTTGCGCGTAACGCAGTCCTCTCACGGACGCGCTTTTCGTTGGTGTTGAACCGAGGGTCGATTGCAAGCTCGGGGTGCCCCATAGCCGCGCAGAGCGCTGACCATCGTTTGATCGAATATGCAGCCACCATCACATAGCCGTCCTGGGTAGGAAACGCTTCGTTGGGCGCTGCGTAGGGTGCGGCGCTGCCCAGGCGTTGCGGCGATTCTCCGCTCGCCAGGAACATAGACAGCGGCACAACCTGAAACGCCAGAAGGGAATCAAGGAGTGACACGTCAAGGCGCTGTCCGCGGCCGGTCCGCTCCCTCACGTAGAGAGCCGCAAGAATGGCCTGCGAGGTGTACACACCGCCGGCCATGTCGGCAGCGGGCACTCCGACCTTGACGGGTGGTCCGTCAGCGGTGCCGGTGACACTCATGATTCCGCTCATGGCCTGGGCGATGCCATCGACCCCGGGACGGTCCCGCCATGGCCCGCTTTGTCCGAATGCGGAAATCGCTGCGTAGATCAGCCGCGGGTTACGAGCCCTCATCGCCCCATACCCAATCCCGAGCCGGTCGGCGACACCGGGCCGGAAGCTCTCAAGCGCGACATCACAACGGTCAGCGAGCCGCAGAACCACTTCGGATCCGCCGGGCTTCTTGAGATCGATGACCACGCTGCGTTTATTTCGGTTCATACCGAGGAACGCCGCAGCAACACCGGCGACAAACGGTGGACCCAGCCTGCGGCCCCACTCTCCGCCGGGTGGCTCTACCTTGATAACATTGGCGTCCATGTCTCCGAGGTGCATGGCGCAGGTCGGCCCGGCCGCGCCTTGGGAAAGGTCGAGGACGGTGATGCCCTCAAGGGCGCCGCTCATCGCACGTATCCTCTGGTCGATGCGGCCACGTCACGCGATGACGTGGCGCCATGCACTGCAAGGTGGGCGAATTGAGATGCGATCTGTTGCGGACTCTCGTGACCGTCGGGTCGGTACCAGCGCACCACCGAGTTGCACATACCCAAGATGGCCTTGACCGCAATGCCCGCATCCTGGTCGGCGAACTCACCCGACTCGATGCCGGCAGTGAATATACGCCGAAATATCTGTTCGTATCTATCCCGGTTTGTAATGTGTAGCGCCAAGAAATCGGGCGACAGGTAACGGCCTTCCTCGATGAAACACGCAATGGCATCCCGGTCGCGTATCGCCTCAATCGTGTGGAGGACCACCGCCCTTGCTAGGCGCTCTGTCACCGGGATGTCCATGTCGGCGACCTTTTGGACCAGCGGGGTAACGCGACTGACCGTGCGTTCGATGATCTCTGAGAGCAACGCCTGTTTGGATGCGAAGTGGTGGTAGAGGCTCGACTTCGTAATTCCGACCGCGATGGATAGCTCGGCCATGCTGGTTCCGTTGAAGCCTTGCTGACTGAAGAGGGACGCGGCCTCTGAACAGATGCGATCCCGTGTCGTGACTGTTTTCGTCATGGTGCGTCGCTTTTGACCAAGCGCATTCCTGCGCTCAGAGCGTCCAGGTTCATCCGCGTGTGTTGGGTAGGGACCCTGGCCGCAACTGCGCGCCTGAGCGCGTCGGCATCTACGCATCCCGTTTGCGCTTGGATCACCCCGAGCGCTACCACCCCGGTCACGAGTTGACCGCCGCAAACGGCGCGTGCGGTGTCTACGACGGGAAATCGGGTGACTACACGGTCGAGAGACTCGGAGGCGCAGCGGCTATCGATCATGAGGCGGCTATTCGGCCCCAACTCGGGTTCATAGCTCGCCAACGCGTCCAAGCTCAGAACGAACAACAGATCGATATTGTCGGCAAGAGGAAAGCCGATCTTCTCGGTCGAGATCACAATGTCGGACCTGCTTGCACCGCCGCGCGACTGCGGGCCGTACACCTGGCTGTGTGTTGCCTCGTTCCCCGACAGAATCGCCGCCTCTGCAAGGATGCGCCCTGCCGTGACGACTCCCTGACCACCTGTCCCTGCAATTCGAATCTCGTTGCGACTCATGTCACTGGTCTCCTCTGACGCCCGCATACACTGGACGTACTTCGCGGTAGAGGACGCCCGTTGTTAGTCCCGCAGGCGGGCTGGAAGATGGAGTATGTTTCACGAATTGCTTGGTGGCGAGTGGAATCGTGACACCTTCGTCGCGGCCGGCCATCCATGACAGCATCGCGGCGCCACCACCGATCTTGTTGTACCGGCCAAAATATTCCGGGCAGTCGCTGATGATTTCAATGAACGAAAAACCCGGATGGGTGATCGCATCCACCATCACTTTTGTCATCTCAAGAGGTGTCGCGGCGAGGACCCGAGCCACATAAGATGCTCCCGCCCCGATTAGAAGCTTGCATGCGTCGAAGTCGGGTTCGGTGTTTCCCTGCGGAGCGGTAGACGCCACGGCGCCCTCGGGTGTTGTCGGGGCCACCTGGCCGCCTGTCATGCCGTAAATCGAGTTGTTGAGCATGAGGACGGTCATGTCGATGTTTCTTCGAGCCGCATGAATGAGGTGGTTGCCACCTATCGCGAGCCCGTCGCCGTCGCCGGTCACAACAATGACGTTCAGCTCGGGGCGAGCGAGCTTGAGACCCGTGGCAAATGCCGGGGCCCTGCCGTGGGTTCCGTGCAACGTGCAGAAGTCCACATAGCCAATGAGGCGGCTGCTGCACCCGATCCCGGCGACCATTGCCACCTTGTTTCGGTCTAGTTGCAACTGGTCAACTGCTTCCAGGAAGGATCTGAGCACGATGCCGTGGGCGCACCCGGGGCACAGCACGTGAGGCATCGCCCATTCGCGAAGATAGGTCTTAACGTCGGTCATGAGGCCCTTCCTTGCGTGATGTCAGGATGTCGAGGAGGACGGTCGGTGTGATCGGTTTGCCATCGACGCGGAGGTAGCGCACGATCTCGGTCTGCCCCGCGGCCACCCGTTCGACCTCGCCAACGAGTTGGCCGAGGTTCATCTCGGCGACAATCAATGTGTCAACCTGTTGTGCCGCCGAAGCGACCTGTGCATCGGGAAACGGCCAGATGGTGATCGGTCGGACGAGACCGGCCTTGATACCGGCCGATCGTGCCTGTTCAACCGCTTCGTAGGCCGAACGGCCGACGATCCCGTAAGCGAAGATCGCAATCTCGGCGTCATCCATCATGAAGGTTTCAACATCAGTGATCTCGTCAAGGTGCGTTTCGATCTTGCTGTGAAGGCGCGTGATAAGTGCCTCCGCGACTTTGGAATCCGTCGTCGGAAATCCTCGATCGTCGTGGGTTAGCCCCGTGACGTGGAATCGGTATCCGTCGCCAAACCCGGACATCGGCGGAACCCCGTTCGGTGCGGTGCTCTTGGGCCAGAAATCGGAGAGGCCCTCGGGTGGGGCGCTCCGGTTGACAATGTCAACGGTGTTGGGCAGGACAATGCTCTCTCTGGTGTGTCCGATGATCTCGTCGTAGAGGACTATCACCGGCGTGCGGAACCTCTCCGAGAGGTTGAACGCCCGTACCGTGGCGTCGAAAACCTCTCCCACGGATGCCGGGGCGAGAACGATCGCGGGATGGTCGCCGTGCGTGCCCCAGCGAGTCTGCATGACATCACCCTGGGACGGCGACGTTGGTGACCCGGTACTTGGACCGCCGCGCATGACGTTCACGATCACACAGGGGACCTCGGTCATCGTGGCGAAACCGATGTGTTCCTGCATGAGCGAAAACCCGGGTCCGCTCGTGGCGGTCATCGCCTTGGACCCCGCAAGAGACGCGCCGATGACCGAAGCGAGCGATGCGATTTCGTCTTCCATCTGTATGAACACGCCGCCGGTCTTCGGGAGAAGCCGGACCATGTGCTCAGCGATTTCCGACGATGGTGTGATCGGGTACCCGCCGTAGAAACTGCAACCCGCAGCCAGTGCCCCCTTCACACAGGCCTCGTTGCCCTGAATGAGTTGCGCGGTGCTCATTGATTGCCCTCCACTGCATGAGAAGACGCAGGGGCGATTGCGGGTTCTAACGGGGGGCGAATAGTGATGGCAAAGTCTGGGCAGAGGATCTCGCACAACCGACAACCCGTGCACGCATCGGTATTCACAACCATAAGCTTCCCGTCGATGTCGACAGCCAAACAGTATTCTGGGCAGAACCGGGAGCAAATATCACAGCCCTTGCACCAGTCGTGCCGGATATCGATCTGATGCGGTCCGGCGAACCCCACGGGATCGGCTACCTGGTGGGGGATCGGTGCATCCGACACCGTGCGTCCCTCCCGGAAGGCCGCAAGGTTCACTTCCACCGTGCCTCGCGGAACCAGACGTTCGATGGCTGCTTCCCAGTGGGCGTCGTCGACGTCGAGGAAGGCAGCTACTGCCCCGAGGATCACACTGTTTGCCGCTCGGGCGTTCCCAAGTTCGAATGCTGTTGCAGATGCGTCGATTAGGCGGGCTTTCAGACGACGAGTGGTGAAAAGTCCGGCGTCGATGCTTGGGTAACGTGTCGACCACGAACGCCGATCGCTGCAGGCGCCGGGAGGGACGATGGTGCGGATGTCGGCAATGACTACTCCACCGTCTCGAACGTACTGGACCCAGCGGATCGCCTCTGCCCACTCGAACGCGGCCAGAACCTCGGCAGTCCCCTCAGGAACGAGAGGGCTGTCGACATTCGACCCCCACCGAATGTGGCTGAACACCGATCCACCCCGCTGGGCCATCCCGTGTACTTCGCTCTGCTTGACGTCGTAACCCGACCGGACCAGGGCGTCCGCGACGATCATGCTGGCCAGGATCACACCCTGCCCGCCGACCCCCGCAAGCAGTAGGCCCCGCGATCCTTCAGACATTGGCGGCCACCTTTCGGTTGGGCATCGGCACAATCGCAAACGGTGGGCACATTTGTGCGCAGAGAGTGCAGCCGGTGCAGGTGTCGGTGTCGATGTACACCTTGCGTCTCCCCTCAAACGTCTCGTGCGACCACAGGATCGACGGACATCCGATGGTCATGCAGGCTTGGCATGCCGTGCATGCGTCAGCGAGCACTTCATACGGCAGGTCCCTGATCTTCGTCGGCGCTTCCACACAGGGTCGGTTAGTGATGACGACCGACGGGCCGACGTGGGCTACTGCTCCTTCAATGGCGGCGTATGTCGCGGCGAGGTCATAGGGATCGATAACTCTGACATCGCGAACACCCAGGGCCTTGCACAAGGCGACAAGGTCCACCGGGGTTGTGTCGGAGCCTTGGAGTGTTACCCCTGTGCCCGGATGCTCCTGACCGCCCGTCATGGCGGTGGTTCCGTTGTCGAGGATGAGGACGGTGATATTGGCCTGGCAGTACACGGCATCAGTAAGACCGGCGATGCCGCTATGCAGGAACGTTGAGTCACCGATGGTGGCAACCACCGGTCCCTCGGCGCCACCTGACGCTGCGAGGCCGATTGCCATCCCGATGCTGCTCCCCATCGATACGCAGGTGTCCATTGCCGACAGCGGTTGCAGGGCGGCCAGCGTGTAACAGCCGATGTCCCCGGCAACGATGGCTCCAATCCGCTTGAGGACGAGAAAGGGCGGTGTGTGGGGGCACCCGGGGCACAGGAGTGGCGGCCTCACGACGGTCGTCGGTGCGGCTTCGATGGAGATGTGTGCGGGCAGGATCCCTGCGGCTGCGAATCCACGGCGGACGTTATCTGGATTCAGCTCGCCGATCTGTGGAAAGAAGGCTTTACCTTCAACCTTGACCCCGGCGGCGAGAAGATCATTCTCCACAAGGGGGTCGAGCTCTTCGACTACGAAAAGCCGGTCGACCGTCCTGGCGAATTCCCTGATCCGCTCGATGGGAAGGGGGTAGCTGATGCCAAGCTTGAGGACGCGCGCTGTGGGGAGCACCTCGCGAACATAGTGGTGGGAGATTCCAGATGTGATGACACCGAAACTGCTGTCACCCTCGAACTCAACCGTAAGTGGACTTGAGTCGGCGTATGCACCGAGGCGACGAAGGCGATCGAGAAAAATGGGACGACGCGCGCGAGCGTATCCGGGGATCATCACATACTTTTCCGGGTTACGTCTAAAACCCGTCACCGGTCTCTCAATTCGTGGACCCAGCCTGACGATGCCGCGGTTATGCGATACCCGGGTCGTGGTGCGAATAAGAACCGGCGTGTCAAACTCCTCGGAGATGTCGAAGGCGAGCACCGAGAATTCCTTGGCCTCGGCGCTGTCGCTGGGTTCGAGGAGCGGTACCCCGGCCATCCGCGCATACGCACGGCTGTCCTGTTCGTTCTGCGAGCTATGCATACCCGGGTCGTCCGCGCTCACAATGACCAGGCCCGCCTCGACACCGGTGTATGCCATCGTCATAAATGTATCTGCGGCGACGTTAAGACCCACATGCTTCATCGTGACGAGTACCCTGACACCGCCGAGGGATGCACCGAGGGCGACGTCAAGCGCCACTTTTTCGTTCGGTGACCAGCGGACATCAATGTCTGTGCGGTCCGAAATGGACTCCAAGATTTCGGTGCTCGGTGTTCCCGGGTAACCGACAGCTACCAATGCGCCTGCTTCAACTGCGCCACGGGCCACCGCTTCGTTACCCGACAGCAGCACATCAGTCCCGACGTCTGGATGTGGTGCTGTGTCGACGGTCATAGGGCGTCAGCTGTAGCGAGGGCCGCGAGGATCTCATCCTCGCAAAGGACGTGGTCAGACTTCTTGGCCGCGGCCAAAATGAGGTCTATCGCCTCGTCGCTATTCTCCCTGCCATGTCGGGTCAGCCAGGCTGTTGCGTTCGCCTTTCCACTCATCGGCCCGACGGTTATCTTCTGCTCGCGTCCGAGTTCGTCCGCTGGAACGCTGCTGTAGATGCGGTTCGCCAGCCAAGTATCACCGGTGCGTAGGGCTTTGAGAACTGCGGCAGCGTGGACGCCGGTACTTGTCTCGAACGCATCCTTGCCAACGGCAGGACAGTTATTGGGCACAGGCGTATCGGTTGCCTTTGAGACTGCTTCACAGTATGCGGGCAGTCCATGCAGATCCACGTCGAGCCAACCCAGAAGCTTGAAGTTGACGAGGAGCATTTCCATCGGTGTGTTCCCGACACGCTCACCTATGCCGAGTCCGCAGCCGTGGACGCGGTCCGCCCCGGCAGAGGCAGCTGCGATTGAATTAATCACGCTTAGGTTGCGGTCCCGGTGGCCGTGCCAGTCGATCTTCACGTCTTCACCGGTCTGGGCGACGATCTCCCGTGCAAATCCCACAAGCGCGCGTGCTCCCCAGGGAGTGGCATGTCCAACCGTGTCCGAGAGGCAGATGCGACGCGCCCCAGCTTCGATGGCAGCTGTGTAGACAGACCTGAGGACCTCCGGTCGGGCCCTCGTTGAGTCTTCGGTAACAAACATGACCTCGAGTCCCTCCTTGCGGGCCAGGGTCACGGCATTGACCGCAGTGCGAACGAGGAAGTCCTCGTCCCAACCCTCGACGAACTGCCGAATTGGACTCGAGCCGAGAAACAACGATGCCTCGATCGCGACACCGGAGCGTTGCTGCGCCTCGGCGATAGGGAGGATGTCTGCTGGGTGGGTACGTCCGGCGCAGTTCGGCTCGATGCTGAACCCCTCGCGCTGAATTTCTTCGGCGAGGGCCACTACGTGGTCGAGCACGATGGGATCGGCCCCCGGAAAACCGATGTCGGCGGCGTGGATTCCCAGTGCGGCCATTCGGTGCAGGATGTCGAGTTTCTCGTCGATGGTGGGTTGACGGACGGAAGGACTTTGTAGACCGTCGCGCAATGTCTCGTCATCGATCTCTACTTTGTCGGGGCGAGGGACGTGCGCTCCGCCGACGGCATTCCAGTCGTAGAGCAGTTCTCGTCCTGCTGTGACTTCGTGCTCCGTGTCGTCGCTGCGGTCTGCTTGTGCCACGCCGAAACTCCTTGCTCAGACTCAGCCGTCCGGCCGGTCGGTTGGCTCGCCACCAGAGTCCCAGTGAAGGACCGGTCTGACAATCGGGCGCCTGTGTCATTTGTATGATGCGAATACATCACTGTGGTGCTTGGCGTGTTGGCGCGAGCCCGGCCCTGTTGGGCCGTTGATCGCCCGTGGGGTTAACGCATCACATAAATGGAGCGGGTAGCTCATTGACGAGGGTGGGGGTATCGGTGGACACTCGAGCTACTCGACCGACCGGCCGGACGGTTGAGTTTGCCCACATTCCGCGGATTCTCAGAGGAGGAACATTGACTGCACCTGCGACCGGTGTCTCGTTTCGACCCGGCGAGCTTGAGACGCGTCCCGACGGGACCGGCAACCTCATCGGCAGTCGCTGCGACGCATGCGGTGCTCACTATTTTCCCATCCGGGAGGCCTGCGCCCGCTGTCTCGGTCGGGACCTTGAGACGGTGAAGTTCTCGACCAGAGGAATCCTGTACACGTTTTCCATCGTGCGCCAATCGGTCCCCGCCTTCGAGGTCCCCTACGCCCTGGGATATGTGGACTTCCCGGAGAACGTCCGCATCATGGGACAAATCACCGGTTGCGACTTTGACGACATCACCATCGGGATGGCACTCGATCTCACGCTCGAACCTTTCGGCGAGGACGAGGATGGGAACGTTTTGACGGGCTATCGATTCAAACCTGCGGAGGTGAATGGTGACTGATGTCCACGTTGTTGGTGTGGGGATGACGCGGTTTGGCAAGCACCCCGACCGCACTGCAACGGACCTCGGTGCCGAGGCCCTGCACGGTGCAGTGGCTGACGCAGGGATCGATCCTCGCGTTGTCGAGGCTGCCTACTGCGGTCACGTTTTTCAAGGCATGGTCACTGGACAGCGGATCCTGGCACAAGTCGGGTTGGCAGGCCTGCCGCTCACCAATGTCGAAAACGCTTGTAGCAGCGGGGCAACGGCGATCCGAGAAGCGGCCCTTTCCATCCGAGCAGGCGAACATGACGTCGTCGTCGCGATCGGTACAGAACACCTCACCAGTAAATTCGCCGGAGCACTCACCCCGGACCCCGATGACCCGGAGGCCGCTATCGGGGCCACCATGCCGGGGGTCTACGCAATGCGGGCACGGCGCTACATGGAGGAGTTTGGGATGACCCGAGAACAGCTCGCCCTGATCCCCGTCAAGAACAAGAGAAACGCCGCGCAGAACCCCTTGGCTCATTTTCGCAGGGAGATCACGGTCGAAGAAGTGCTCGCATCGCGCCCGATTGCGGACCCACTCCGCCTGCATGACTGTTCACCGGTCACCGACGGCGCGGCTGCGGTGATTGTGATGAGTGACAAGGCGGCCAAGAGGTACGCCAACGGGAGGGGCGTCCGCCTGGCAGCGTCCACACTGCGATCCGGATCGGTCGACGTCGAGCCGACGTCGATGACGTACGAACCGCTCACCTGGGCGACTGCAAAGGAAGCGTACGAGAAGGCAGGCATCGGTCCGCAAGACATCGATTTCGCCGAGGTCCACGACTGCTTCAGCATTGCTGAAGTGCTCAGAGTCGAGGGTCTCGGACTTTTCGAGCAGGGTCAGTACCCGTGGGCTGTGGAACGCGGCGAAGCGGACATCAACGGTCGGCTGCCGATTAATCCCAGCGGCGGCCTGCTAGGAAAAGGCCACCCGCTGGGCGGTACAGGAGTTGCCCAGGTTGTCGAGCTCGTCCGGCAACTACGCGGCGAGGCAGGCAGTCGCCAAATCGAAAATGCCAGGGTGGGTCTTGCCCATTGCCGCGGAGGCAAAGCCGTCGGAATCGAGGGAGCCGCGTGCACGATACAAATCCTAGTTCGCTGAAAGCGTTCTCGTCGGAGCAAGTATCTCTCCCATTCGTGTTGATGCGAGGAGGGACGAGCAAGGCGGTATTTCTGCGCGCTGACATGCTCCCGAGCGACCACGAGAAGAGGGATGCGCTCATCCTCTCCCTTTTCGGCAGCCCTGATCCGCGCCAGATCGACGGTCTCGGCGGGGCTGATCTGCTGACGAGCAAGCTCGCGATCATCGGCGCGCCGAGCCGGCCTGGCGCGGACCTCGACTACACGTTCGCCCAGGTGAGCATCACGGAGCCCGTGGTTGACTACGACATCAACTGCGGCAATATTTCTGCGGCCGTGGGCGCATATGCGATCGACGAGGGTCTGGTAGCGGTCACCGAACCCACAACCACGGTTCGGATCCACAACACCAACACAGGTCGCATACTGCTGGTGACGGTGCCGATCGTCGAGGGCGCTGCCGCGGTCGAAGGCGCCTACGAGATGCACGGAGTGCCGGGCACCGGAGCCGCGATAGCGCTCGATTTCGCCAGGACCGCAGGAGGTATCACCGGGTCGCTACTCCCAACAGGCAATGAGATTGATGTGCTCAAGACGGAGATAGGAGAAATCGAAGCGACGATCATCGACCTTGCCAACCTCACGGTCTTCTTCCGGGCGGAGGCAGTCGGCATGGCTGGGACAGAGAACCCTGACGAATTCACCGACGAACACCTGCGTTCCGTTCAGGCAGTCAAAGTTGCGGCCGCACAGTTGCTCGGCGTGCCAACCGACGGACTCACACCTGTGCCGGCGACCGTGTCCCAACCGGTTTCGTACGTCAGTTTCGCCACAGGACGTGAGGTGGTGTCTGACGAGGTCGACCTTGTTGCACGAGTAATCGGCGGCCGACCGGCGGGACTCCACAAGGCATACCCGGGAACACTTGGTGCATGCACCGGTGTTGCTGCGCTGATGGAAGGCACGACAGTGAACTCCGTCACGAGGCGGGACCGGGAAGATTTCAACCAGATCACTATCGGGCACACATCCGGTGTGATGCCCATCTCTGTGCGCGTGGACCGCAGGGGCGATGGATGGATCGTCGCGGAAGCCACATACCACCGAACTGCACGCAGGCTCGCGGAGGGGACGGCATACATTCGCGCGAGCGGGGGACAGATGGACAAGTAGACAGGTGGACGGGGGACGGGAGGTGTTTCTGGCTGACGAAGTGGCCGGTCGGATGGGAAGCCGACGGATCGTGGAAATGAGCGCGACGGCTACGGTTTCGATTTCCGCAGTTTGCTGCGCAGTCGGCTGATGCCGGAGCGCAGAGCGCGGACGACCCCTCCTGGGAACAGGAGAAACAGCACGATGAGCAGCACTCCTTCCGCGATGAGCCGGAGCTGACTGAACGATGCCAGCACCTCACCAACGTACGCGAAGAATCCCGCCCCGACCACGGGACCCATCAGCGTCCCGATCCCTCCAAACATCACCATCACGAGCACGCGAACGTCGACGTGTATGAAAGTGAACGTCGCCGGGCTGATGAATCCTTCGACATGGGCCCACAAGGCTCCGGCGAAACCGAGCATCCCACCTCCGATCGAACCTGCGTATATCCGGTATTTTGCGACGTCGACACCCGCTAACTTTGCTGCGACCTCGTCGTCCCGGAGTGCTCGGAATGCCCAGCCGATATGCGAACGGTGGATTAGAAAGTAACCAATGAGATACACGAGCACGAGACCGAGGAACACGTAGTAGGGAGGTATCTGCCGACGAAGAAACGTGTCAGAGCCGGCCTCGACCACAAACCCTGTTTCTCCACCTGTGATTCCCCGCTGGCCGAGAAGGAGATTGTCGAACGCTAGTGAAAATGTCAGCGTGACGATTCCGGTGAAGATGATGCCGAGCGACCGACGGACCGCGATCCAGCTGAATACACCGCCGATGAGCATCGCCAATCCGGTGGCGAGCAGCATTGCCAGGGGGAACGGTACGCCCAGACGATCACTGGTGATAGCTGAGGCATAGGCCCCGACCCCGGCAAGCGCCCCGACTGCCAGAAAGAGCTGCCCCGTACTGCCGAAGATCAGGTTGAACGCTACGGCGTAACAAGCAAAGAGCAACCCGGCAACCGCGACGCCCATGAGTGTGCGTGAGTCGCCGATCCAGATAGGCACCAGGGCCAACACCATTCCAGTGGCGGCGATGGTCGTGAAGCCGGCCAGATCTGATATCCGCCGATCTCCATGGCCTCCGCCCAGGAGGCCAGAGGTTCCGGACCCGGACTCGAAGTCTTCGGCGGTCATGCTCGCTCCCCGAAGAGCCCGGAGGGACGAAGCAGGATCGTGAGAGCTGCAGCGGCCAACAGAATGATCGTCGTGATGTACGAACCGATGTAGAACGAACTTATCGCGTTGACCATTCCCAGAATGAGTCCCGCCAGGAAGGCGCCGCGCACACTTCCGAGGCCTCCGACGACAGTGACGAGCAGCGCCAGGATCGTGATTTCGAATCCTGCGCTCACGGTCACGGGACTGGTCATCGACTGTGTGACGGCAGCGAGGCCTGCAATGGCCCCACTCAACGTGAAGATCAGTGCGCGCACGGCCGAGGGGTTCACCCCGCACAGCTGGGCACCCACCTCGTCCTGGATCACCGATCGCACCGCCTTACCGGTGGTGGTGGCTCGAAAGAAGAGGACTAGAGCTCCACCCGCCAGGATGGTGATCGCAGAAGCCAGGAGGCTACCCGTGCGCATCGGCACTCCAAGGATTAAAACCGGCTTCCCTCCGATGCTCAATCCCAGGGCTTCGATCGGAAAACGCCAGACCAACAGTCCGTCGATAATGAAAGCGACTCCGATCGTCAGAAGAAGGCTGAGAAGTACTCGGGTCTCGCCTCGTTGTCGATAGACCGGTTGGAGGATGGTGAGGTTGAGCGCCAGCCCTATCCCTGCCGCGGCAAGGATTCCGAGCAGAGCGGCCGGGCCGGCGGCAAGCCCCGACCTCATCGCGATCGAAACGACCACGGCAGCGACAACCGCCATCTGTCCGTAGGCCATATTGAGGATGCCTCCTATGCCGTAGACCACGGTGAGTCCAACGCCGAGAAGGCCGAACTGGAAACCCAGCACGATTCCGTCGAGGAGTACCGCAGTCACACGACCCCCAGGTAGGCGCGTCGCACGGTCGGGTTATCCTTCAGCTCGGCAGCCCGCCCCTCAAGCTGTATCGCACCACTCTCGATCACGTATCCTCGATCGGCGAGGCTGAGCACGAGTGGAACCTGCTGTTCGGCCACCAGAATCGTCAGACCCTGCGAGCGAAGGGCTGCGAGCGATTCGTATGCCTGAGCAGCGAGTTTGGGGGCAAGGCCTGTTGTGGGCTCATCGAGGATGAGCAGTCGAGGGCGAGACATCAAGGCTCGGCCGACCGCGAGCATCTGCTGCTCGCCACCACTCATCGTCCCCGCAGCCTGGCGACGACGTTCGGCGAGTCTGGGGAAGAGATCGAACACTAGCGCTTTCTGGGCGGGATCCGGTCTTTCCGGGTACGCGCCGAGAGCGAGGTTCTCGGCGACGCTCATCTCCGGGAAGAGGTGCCGCGCCGCGGGCACAAACGAGATGCCTGCGCGTGCGATCTCGTGGATGGGCAGGTTGGCGATCGACCGGCCGTTATATCGCACTTCCCCCGCAGATACGGGGAGCAGACCGCACACAGCCTTCAGAAAAGTGGTCTTTCCCGCGCCGTTGGAGCCGATGATGGCGACGACCTCTCCTTCGCGGACGTTGAGCGACACGTCAACAACCACGACTTTGGAGTCGTACCCTGCCGAAAGGTGCGTCACCTCAAGCATCCGGGAGCCCCTCCTTCCCAAGGTACGCCTCGATCACCGCACTGTCGCGCATCACCGTCGCCGGATCCCCATCTGCCAGGAGTTTCCCGAAATCGAGCACGACTATACGCTCGGCGAGTTCCATCACCGCTTTCATCACATGTTCGACCCAGATGACGGTCATACCAAGGCGGTCTCGCACATTTCGCACCATGTCAATCGACAAGCGGGTCTCGGTGTCGTTCAGACCAGCCATCACCTCATCAAGAAGGAGCAGTCGCGGTCGGCCTGCCAGCGCCCTCGCGAGGTCGACGTAGCGTTGCTCGTGCAGATTCAACTCGTCGATCGCAGAGTCGCCTTTGTCCATCAGCCCAACGAAATCGAGCATCGCGGTAGCCTCGTCGTCAGCCTCTGATTCGGACAATCGATCCGCCCTCTTGCCGAACATGGCTCCGATCATCACATTCTCACGGACGGTGAGAGACGGAAACACCCGCGGAGTCTGCAGCACCATTGCGATGCCGGATTGACGAATCCGATACGTCGGCATCGCGGTGATATCCACATTCTCGAACCTGACCGCACCACTCGTCAGTTTCAGGAGTCCGATGATCGACTTGAGCAGCGTGCTCTTCCCCGCGCCGTTCGGACCGACAATGGCGAGAATCTCTCCATCGTCGACTCCCATAGTTACCCCGTCGACGGCCGGGAGGCCGCCGAAGCGTTTATGTATGTCGTCGAGTTCGAGAATCGCCATCCACTGATTATGGAACGAATGGCTCGAGAGGATCCGACAATATGAGGAGTTCCGGATACCAGTTGGCTCCGGGGTTGACACCTTCGGGCGGTTCCTGCTCACGGATCACCACGAAGGTTGGCTGGGCGGCGGCAATCTCACCCCATTCGGTCCAACTCAGCGGGAACGAGTAACCGGGAATATCGAACGTGTTGGCATGCAGGTACGCGGCCACGGCTGCGGGGTCGTCGCCAACAGCTCCGACAGCCTCGGCGATAGCGTGCACTATGCCGAAGCCGGCTACGGCGTCATCCTCCATGAACGCGTTGTCGGAGAATGCGAGGTATCTGCGAGCGAGATCCTGATACGCGTCGCTGTCATAGTCGACACAGGCGAAGTCGGCGTATCGATCGAATGCTTGCTCCCCGACCGCGCCCACGATCAGTCCCAAGGGGTTCCAGGAACCGGTGACCTCGAGGTTCATCCCGAAGTCGTCTGACTGCTTCGTGATCGACACCCCTCCCGGTGGATGGCCTGTGGCAACGAGGATACCGGCTCCGAAATCGTCGAGCTTTCGGAGGTAGGTCGCGAAGTCCTTCTCAGGAACCGGGGCTACCTCGATCTGCAGTTCCACTCCCGCGAGATTGGCGAATTCGGTCTCAAGGGCCGACTTCACCGCCTGTCCCCATGCGTAGTCAGCCACGATGGCGCCGACTTTCGTGACCCCGGTACTGAGGACATACTGAGCAATCGGACCGGCAATCATGGGTGCGGCAGGAAGGCAGGTCCGGAACGTGTACCGGCTGTCCGTCGTGAGAATGGCGTCGGAGCCGGCCTTGACCAGGAACAGTGGTACAGACAGCTCTTCGGCGATTCGAGCCGCCGACAGACCGACGTCGCTTGAGATCACACCGCCGACTGCGACGACACCATCTTCGATGAGCCGTTCGAGGCCGCTCGCCCCCTCCTCAGGATTCGACTGGTCATCGCGTTCGAGCAGCTCAAGCTGCCGCCCATCTACACCTCCGGCTTCGTTGATCTCTTTCACGGCAAGCCGCATACCGTCGCGAACCGACACGCCCCATGGGGCGAACGTTGCCGTCAGCGAGGTGAGGAGACCGATTTTGATGGGCTCGGTGCTCGCCGCGGTCGTGGTTGTCGTCTCCGCCGCACCGGCTGTTGTGTCGGTCGATTCGTCCGTGGTGCTGCATGCACTGAATACGAGCGCTAGTGCCAGAAGCATGGTTAAGCGGATAAGCCAGGATCTCT
The DNA here is from genome assembly GCA_022562055.1 of Acidobacteriota bacterium. NCBI lineage: Bacteria > Pseudomonadati > Acidobacteriota > Acidobacteriota bacterium. Next base: position 33,495 of record JADFQA010000004.1, read on the forward strand.
TCATTGGGCGATGCCCTCTCATGTCGTGATGATCATTTCGTCGACGTGACCGTGGGGTCTCGTAGCAGTCGCTGTATCTCCGGAATTGCCAGGTGAACAACTATCAGGGTATTTGACCATAGCAAGCGCCCTTGCAAGTTGTCAGATCGATGGCGGAACGGGTTACACTCCCGCTTCGAACGTGCGTGCTGTGTGTGAACGTTGAAGTCCTGCCTACCGTGAGCAGTCAACTACTCGCCGGCTTCGTGAAACACAGCACGACGTTGCCGGCCTGAGTGATCACGCAATGAAGAACCGGCGTGCTTTCAACTCGAAGCGCGGAAGAGTGCCCAGCTGCACCATCACGATCTCAGGCCGCAGCCCCAGCGAGGTTTCGAATGCTGTTCGCACGGCAGACACGGTGTCCTCACCGCTCTCATCTCCCCGGCACTCGACCTCGATGAGGATCTCCGCCATCGAGTCACCCCGCGTAACGGTGACACGGTACTCGCTAACCGCGTTGCAGCTTCGCACCAGGTTCTCAACCGCGGCAGGGTAGACGTTGACCCCACGGACCACGACCATGTCGTCGGCTCTCCCAAGGACTCCTCCCTCGAAACGAGTGAAGGTCCGTCCGCAGTCGCACGGGGTGTCATTGATACGAACAATGTCGCCGGTGCGGTATCTGATGACAGGGAAACCGATTCGACCCAGGTTTGTGATGACAAGTTCGCCTTGATCGCCGGCCGAGACCGGCCGCCCGGAAACGGGGTCGACCACTTCGACGATGAACTCGCTGTCGATGGCGTGGGTTCCCTCTGGTTGGGCCTGGCACTCGAAGCTGTGGGCGCCAACCTCAGAGGCTCCCGCATGGTCATAACACTTCGCCCCCCATGCGCTTTCGATGCGGGCTTTCGTGGCGGGTACGTTGGCACCGGGTTCCCCGGCGTGCACCGTCACCCGCATCGGGATTGACCGTAGGTCGAAGCCTTCGTCGCTCGCCACTTCAACTAGTCGTAGTGCGTACGTCGGGGTGCAACACATCGCAGTGATCCCATGGTCTGCCATGAGCTGGAGCCGCTGCACCGAGGTGCGACCCCCTCCGGGAATCATCAAGGCACCGATCTCCTTTGCGCCTCCCAGAGCAGCCCAGAACCCGATGAACGGACCGAACGAGAAGGGCACAAACAGGCGGTCCTCGGCCGTCAGCCCTGCCCCGGCAAGCACGAATCCCCAGCATCGACCCCACCAGTCCCAGCTCTCGGGCGTATCGAAGACCCGCAACGGCGAACCTGTGGTGCCGGACGTCTGGTGAATTCGCGTGTAGGCAGCCTCGGGGAATGTGCAGTTGGTGCTCATCGATCCTTCGTCCTGCGCCGCCAGCAGCTCGGTCTTCGTTGTGAACGGCAGACCGGCGAGATCCTCGAGCGTGCGAACATCTTGTGGCGATACGCCCGCCGCAGCGAGCTTGTCCGTAACGAAGCGGTTGCTACCGTAGGTCTCTGTCACCACCGCGGCAAGCTTCGCCTCTTGAAGCTTGGTCAGTCGCTCCCGTGGAAGCGTCTCTACCTCACGGTCGAAAAAGGTGACATCCATCGCAGCAGTCTGCATCGCCGACCTTGAATCGTGCAAACCGAGACAGGTTCACAGTTCGCTATGCGCGGAGTTTGAACCGTTGGATCTTGCCGGTCGCGGTCTTCGGCAGGTCGTCGACAAACTCGATCCAGCGAGGGTACTTGTATGGCGCAAGCCCTTCCTTGCACAAAGTCCGTAGCTCCGTCTCGAGGTCCGCGCCGACCGCCGAGGAATCGGCGAGGACAACGAACGCGGCCGGTTTTACAAGACCGGCATTGTCCTCGCGGCCGACGATTGCCGCTTCAAGAACGAGGGGGTGCTCCATGAGTTTCGCCTCTATTTCGAACGGGGAAGTCCAGATCCCTCCCACCTTCATCATGTCGTCACTTCGACCCTGGTAGTAGAAGTAGCCGTCCTCATCACGTATGTACGTGTCACCGGTGTCCAGCCAACCATCGGCGAGCATCGTGACCGAGGTTTTCTCAGGGTTGTTCCAGTACGCCCTCGCCGTCGATTCGCCGCGATTGAGCAGCCGCCCCGCTTCCCCGACGGGAACGTCGTTGCCATTGTCATCGACGATCCGAGCGTCGTAACCAGGGACGGGCTTACCTGTGGCGCCTGGCCGAATGTCTCCAGGCAGGTTTGAGATGAAGATGTGAAGCAGCTCGGTCGATCCGATGCCGTCGATGATGTCGAGCCCCGCGTACTCCTTCCAGCGCCGGAGAATATCAGGTGGTAGCGCCTCGCCCGCCGAGACGCACAGCCGTACGGACGACATGTCCGGCGCGAGCTCGTCGTACGCGGCCAACTGAGCCGCGTAGAGTGTTGGGACTCCGAAATACAGAGTGGGTTGCGATCGTCTGATCACGTCAAAAGTCGTTTCAGGCGTGGGACGGCCATCGAATAGGATCGCCGTGCCACCCACCCACAGGGGGAACGTCATGCCATTACCAAGGCCGTATGCGAAGAACAGCTTTGCGGCAGAGAAGAATATGTCGTCCTCCACGGCGCCAAGGGTCTCAACGCCGTATCGCTGGGATGTGACGACCATGTCACGGTGCCGGTGGATCGCACCCTTCGGGTTGCCTGTGGATCCGGACGAATAGAGCCAGAAGCAGTCGTCAAGGGCCGATGTGGCGACAGCCTCGAGCGTCGGTGAGGCCGCCTCCATGAGGGAGCGGACCGTGGTTCCTTCCCCCTCGGTGTGGATACGGTGTGCGGGGCCCGGGGTGATGCCCTCCAGGGCGGGCACCACGGCCTCGTCGTACTCCGGAGACCATACGAACGCGGCAGCCTGCGAGTCCGCGATGACGAACTGGTAGTCCTTTGCCCGCAGAAGCGTATTGAGGGGAACGGGGATGAACCCCGCCTTGATGGCACCCCAAAACAAGTAGTAGAAGACGGGGTCGTCCTTGACCACCATGAGCACTCGGTCACCGCTTCTGAGACCCAGACCCTGGAGGGCGTTCCCAGCCCGGTTCACACGGTCCGCGAGCTCCCCGTAGGTGACCTCGTCGCCGTTGCTCGTCCGAATGGCGACGTTTCCTGCCCGACCCTCCGCGAGGTGCCGGTCGATGAAGGGAACGGCGACGTTGAACACGGGAGCGAAGGTCAGTTCCTCCGCAGCCACGGTCACGTTGTGGTCCATCACATCCCCGTTTCCCGTATGCCCATCATTGTGGGATTCTGTTCGCCACCATAGCAACCCTCCCCGGGCGCGGTCCGACGAGCTTGCTTCGCCGGCCTGATCGAGCCGAAATTCTCCGGTGGTAGCATCACGAGATGAACGTGGACTTCCGTACCCATCCGGATCGCTACAGGCACTGGAAGCTGACCGTGCAGGGGGAGGTCGCCCGTCTCGGCATGGATGTCGACGAAGCAGGGGGACTCGGCCCTTGGGAACTGAAGATGAATTCCTACGACCTCGGCGTGGATATCGAGCTCTACGACGCCGTACAGCGGCTCCGATTCGAGCACCCCGAGGTGAAGGCCGTCGTGATCGAATCGCTCAAGGAGCGCATCTTTTGTGCAGGGGCGAACATTCGGATGCTCGGCAGCTCCACACATCCTGAGAAGGTGAACTTCTGCAAGTTCACGAACGAGACTCGCAACGGCATCGAGGATGCCAGCGACCACTCGGGCCAACGCTATGTTGCCGCTCTAAGAGGGAACGCCGCCGGAGGGGGGTACGAGTTGGCCCTCGCAACGGACTACATCATTCTTGTAGATGACGCCACGGCCTCTGTCGCTCTTCCAGAGGTTCCGCTACTCGCGGTACTTCCCGGTACCGGTGGACTCACCCGGATGGTCGACAAGCGGCATGTCCGCCGTGATCTTGCCGATGTGTTCTGCACCGTTGAGGAAGGGGTCAAGGGCCAGCGTGCCGTGGAGTGGCGCCTTGTCGACGAGGTTGTTCCAACCTCACGATTCGCCGAACTCGTCGATGAACGTCTGGCAGAGATGGCCGCCACGAGCGACCGCCCGTCGCACGGTCCCGGAATCGAGCTGACGCCCCTGGCGCGGGAAGTGTCCGAAACCACTATCACCTACCCCCACCTCCGAATCGAACTGGATCGTGCGGCGGGCGTCGCGACGCTGGTTATCGCCGGCCCCGGCGAGGTGCCGCCTACCGATCCAGACGGAGCCGTTACCCTCGGAGCGGCGTTCTGGCCTCTGGCGATGGTCCGTGCTCTTGACGACGCGATCCTGCACCTACGAACCAACGAGAGGGAGATCGGCACTTGGCTACTCAAGACCGAAGGAGATACGGAGCTTGTTGCTGCGCACGACGCCTTTCTTGTGAAACACGCCGACCACTGGGCGGTACGAGAGATCATTCTGTACTTGAAACGGACCCTGCGACGGCTCGATGAAACGTCTCGCTCAACGTTCGCTCTCATTGAGCCGGGAAGCTGTTTCGTCGGCGCCCTCGCCGAGATTGCCTTCGCCGCCGACCGCTGCTACATGCTTGAGGGTACCTTCGATGGCTCCGACACGACCGCACCGATACTCCGGCTCACGGCAATGAATGTTGGTCCGCTCACTATGAACAACCACCTCACCAGGCTCGCCACTCGATTCTGGGGCAGGGACGAAACGCGAGAGCAGGCCGAGGCGCTGGTGGGGAAGGATCTCAACGCTGCGGAAGCTCTTGACGCCGAACTCGTCACGTTCGCCTACGACAAAATCGACTGGGATGACGAGTTGCGGATCACCCTTGAGGAGCGTGCGTCGTTCTCACCAGACGCCCTTACCGGCATGGAGGCGAACCTCCGATTCCCCGGACCCGAGACTTTCGAGACGAAGATCTTCGGTCGGCTCACCGCCTGGCAGAACTGGATATTCACGCGACCGAACGCTTCGGGACCAGACGGAGCCCTACAGCGCTATGGGACAGGACTCCGGCCCGATTTCAGCCGCCAACGAACCTGAGGGAGAGATCCAACAATGGCTACCGACAGTGTCGACTACTCGACGCTCATACCGAACAATGTCGGGCTTGCCGACGACCAGAAGCTGCTGCAAGCGCTTGAGAAGTGGTATCCGAAGTACCTCGAGTGGTGGTCCGACATGGGACCGACGGGGTTCATTGCCGATACACCGTTCCAGGAAGCCGAGGTGTGGTTACGCACGGCGGTGAGTGTGGAGAAGGACGGGTGGGCCAAGTTCGACTATGTGAAGATGCCGGAATACCGCTGGGGAATCCTCCTCGCTCCTCCCGAGGAAGGACGCACAATTCCGTTTGGTGAGCACAAGGGCGAACCGGCTTGGCAGGAGGTTCCGGGAGCCTACCGGGCGATGCTTCGACGCCTCATCGTTATCCAGGGAGATACCGAACCAGCGTCCGTCGAGCAGCAGCGGTTCCTCGGTAGTACGGCCCCATCGTTCTACGACATGCGCAATCTCTTCCAGGTCAACGTCGAGGAGGGTCGCCATCTGTGGGCGATGGTCTATCTGCTCCAGCGATACTTCGGGCGGGATGGCCGTGAAGAAGCCGACGAGCTTCTGCGCCGCCGCTCCGGCGACGCAGACCGTCCCAGGATGCTTGGAGCGTTTAACGAGGAGACACCAGACTGGCTGTCGTTCTTCCTGTTCACCTATTTCACCGACCGCGACGGGAAAATGCAGCTTGAGGCGCTTGCCCAGTCCGGCTTCGACCCGCTCTCGCGTACCTGTCGCTTCATGCTTGCTGAAGAAGCCCATCATATGTTCGTGGGAGCCACAGGCGTCGGCCGCATCGTGAAGCGAACCGTGGAGGCGATGCGAGATGCGGGCATCGATGACCCATACGACACGGATCGTATTCGGTCCCTCGGGGTCATCGACCTGCCACTTATTCTGCGTAAGCTCAATTTCCACTTCTCCCTTACGCTCGACCTCTTCGGTTCGGAGGAGTCGACGAACGCTGCGGGCGCGTTCCACTCCGGGGTAAAGGGCCGTTACCACGAGACGGCAATAGACGACGACCACCAACTCGTTGGATCCACCTACCCGGTAACTAAGCACGTCGAAGGCGAATTCCGCACGGTCGAAGTGCCCGCGCTCAACGCGCTCAACGCCAGGCTTCGGGACGACTACATCGAGGACTGCGCGGGTGGTCTGAGGAGATGGAACCGCTACATCTCGGAAGCCGGCATCGACTTCGAGCTGAGCCTCCCCCACGTCGCCTTCCACCGTCAGGTCGGAGATTTCGCCGGCCTCAATGTGACCCCCAAGGGCGAGTGCCTTGACGCCGCAACGTGGGATTCGCAACGCGCTTCATACCTTCCGGTCGAAGACGACAAGACGTTTATCGAGAAGCTCATGCAGCAGGTGACGACACCGGGCGAGTTCGCCTCGTGGATCGCCCCACCCCAGAAGGGCGTCGGCGGAAAGCCGGTCGAGTTCGAGTACGTACAGATTCCCGGCACTACCTGAAATATTCGCGCCGCACCGAACGCGAATAGATGACGTAGTCGGCGTGCCGAGTCCCTTGACACTTCTGTCACGCACCGCAAACACCGACCGCTACCGCCTTCCTCGCTTCCGCGTCGGCGCCCTGGGGAAGGGGTTCCGTCGGCGTATGGTGATAGCCGGGAGGTCGGAGATTCAGCGGAGGAGCAGTCGAACCACTGCGCTACGATAAGTAGCCCACATGCGGAGAGATGATGGAACCGGTGATACTGACGGTGAACGGCACGGACCGCCACCTCTTCGTGGCTCCCCATCGCACGCTGCTCGAGACCATCCGCGAAGACCTTCGCCTCACCGGAACCAAACACGGCTGCGAGCTGGGGGAGTGTGGCGCCTGCACGGTTCTCATCAACGGCGTACCGATCCTCTCCTGCCTCACGCTGACCGTCGACGCAACCGATGCCGAGATCGTCACTATCGAAGGAATCGGATCAATCTCCCGGCCGCACCCTCTCCAAACCTCTTTCGGCGAACACGGTGCGACACAGTGCGGTTACTGCACGCCCGCGATGATTCTCACCGCCAAGGCGCTGCTCGACCGCGACCCCAGCCCCTCCGAGCAGACGATCGCAGAGGCAATCGCCGGCAACATGTGTCGATGTACCGGGTACGTGTCCATCGTCAGAGCGATTGCCGCCGTCGTTGAGGAGAATCAGTGAGAGTCGATCCGCATCTTGGAATCGTCGGACGGGCCGCTCCCCGTGTCGACGCGCTGGCGCAGGCAACCGGCGCGTTGAAATACATTGACGACCTCTCGTATCCAGAGATGCTCCACGGCAAGATCCTTCACTCCATTCAGGCGCACGCCAGGATTCTCACTGTCGACACATCCGCAGCCGAGGCGCTTCCCGGTGTCCACGGGGTTCTCACCGGTGCGGATCTTCCCGTGGCCTTCGGACTTCTCCCCGTGAGCCAGGATGAGCACGCTCTTGCAATCGATAAGGTCAGATACGTGGGCGACCCTGTGGCCGCAGTCGCGGCCGAAGATCCAGACACCGCGCAACAGGCCATAGAGCTCATCAAGGTCATGTACGAGCCGCTTGAGGTCGTCAGCACGATCGCGCAAGCTGTCGAGATCACAGACGAACCCATCCACGGTGACGGACCCCGCAACAATCGCGACCGCGAGGTGACGCTTGAATTCGGTGATGTCGACGCTGGCTTCGAAGCCGCTGACCACCTGCGCGAGGATGTGTTCTTCTACCAGGGAAACAACCACGCCGCCCTCGAAACGCACGGAGCGCTCGGTGTCGTGGGGGACGATGGGCGCCTCCACGTTTTTTCCGCGACCCAGGTGCCCCACTACCTTCACCGCATACTTGCCCGGGTTCTTGAGATGCCGGAGAACCGTATCCGGGTAACCGCTACCCCCACGGGTGGCGGTTTTGGGGGGAAGACCGACGTCTTCTCCCATGAGCTTGTCGCCGCAAAGATGGCCCTGGTCACCGGCCGTCCTGTGAAGTTCCTGCTCACTAGGGAGGAAGTCTTCTACGCGCACCGCGGCCGTCATCCGGTACTCATGTGGGTCAAGACCGGCTTCACCGCCGATGGCCGGATCACCGCGATGTCGTTCAAAACGTTCCTCGACGGTGGCGCCTATGGCAGTTACGGGGCGGCTTCGCTGCTCTACACCGGACAACTACAGACGGTCACCTACTCCATACCGGCCTACCGATTCGAGGGAGTGCGAGTGTTCACCAACAAGCCGGCCTGCGGGCCAAAACGAGGCCATGGCACACCCCAGCCCCGCTTCGGCCTCGAAGTGCACCTCGACAAGGCCGCCGACGAGCTCGGCATTGACCCCGTGACACTACGAAAACGAAACCTCGTTAAGCCGCACAGCACCACGGTGAACCATCTCCGGATCACGAGCTGTGGACTCGATGAGTGCATCGACCGAGTGGTGAATTCGTCCGGGTACCTGGACCGGCGCCGCAAGCTCTCCGCGGGACGCGGGGTCGGATTCGCGATCGGGGCGTACATGTCCGGCGCGGGTCTGCCCATCTACTTCAACGACATGCCTCAGTCCGAGGTGATGCTCAAGGTCGACCGTGGCGGAGGTGTGACCGTCTACTCGATGGCAGCCGACTGCGGACAGGGGTCAACGACCATGCTCGCGACCGTCGTCGGCGAGGCACTCGGACTCGACCCCGCAGAGCTGGCCCTCGTTACCGCGGACACAGATCTCACCCCCGTCGACCTCGGTTCGTACTCCAGTCGGGTGACGTTCATGGCGGGCAACGCAGCCCTCGACGCTGCCCTGAAGCTCACCGACCTCGTACTCACCGCTGTTGCGGACGAACTCGATCTCGACCCGGATGTGGTTTCGATCGGCAAGGGGGTTGTGCGCGCAGGCGATCGCGAGATCCCGTGGCCGGAGGCCGTCCGCATCGCCGAGGCAAAGCGGGGTCTTCTCGTGACGACAGGCACATACAAACCGCCGAAGGACATCATGGGGGACTATCGAGGCGCCGGCGTCGGCCCCTCGCCCGCGTACTCGTACTCGGCATGTGTTGTCGAAGTCGAGTGTGATCCGGAGACCGGGCACCTAGCGGTCGAGAACGTGTGGCTCGCCCACGACGTCGGTCGAGCCATCAACCCGCTGCTCGTGCGGGGCCAGATCGAAGGCAGCGTGCACATGGCGCTCGGGGAGGTCCTGATGGAGGAGCAGGCCTTCCGGGGAGCGTTGCATTACGGCCCTTCACTTCTGGACTACAAGATCCCCACCGTTCTCGAAATGCCCCGCGTCGAGTCCATCATTGTTGAATCGATTGATTCCGAGGGTCCGTTCGGTGCAAAGGAGGTCGGCCAGGGTCCGCTCCTGCCGGTCATCCCTGCGGTGGTGAACGCCGTCCACGACGCCCTCGGCATCCGCGTGGACGAGATTCCGCTTCGGCCCGACAAGATTCTCGCCGCGCTCGACGACCTCAAGCGCGGAGGGGAAGGCCGTCACGGCCCGACAGGCCTTCCCGACTACACGTTCCGCTCGCCGCTGCACGTCGACCCACCACCGGAGATGGTGACCGTCTGATGCTACGACTCCCACCCCTTCGCCACGAGGCGCCATTAACAATCGAGGAGGCGGTTGCGCTGCTTGCCGAGGACGGCGCGCTGCTCGCCGCCGGCGGCAGCGACCTTGTTCCGAATCTCAAGCGACGCCAATACCCAGACGCTCGATCCATTGTCTCTCTTCGTCGTATCCCCGACCTGGCGGGAGTAAGGGTCGATGTTGATGGGACCATCCGGATCGGCGCGCTGGTGACGCTCGCCGAAATTGTGCTGGACACGCGAATTCCGGCAGCGCTTCGGGAAGCGGCCGGGGCGGTGGCTTCGCCGCAGATCCGTAATCAGGGCACCGTTGGCGGAAACCTCTGCGTCGACACGCGTTGCGACTGGCTCAACGTCCCCGAAACGTGGCGCCAAGCGGCCGAACCATGTCTCAAGGCCGGTGGGGAGATGTGCTGGGTTGCTCCGGCGAAGAAGGACTGCTGGGCTGTGAGCAGCTCCGACCTCGCTCCGGTCATGATCGTATTAGGTGCCGAGGTGCAGCTCATCAATAGCGAGGGGCAGCGCTCAATTCCCGTGGAGGAGCTGTATCGGAACGACGGCATAGCGTACCTCGCGAAGGCCCCGAACGAGATCCTCACCGAGATCACTATCGGAGTCCACACCGATCTCCGAGCCACCTATCAGAAGCTGCGACGTCGGGCAAGCATCGACTTCCCCATCCTGGGAGTCGCAGCTGCGGTCCGGCTCGACGCTACCGGCACATGTACTGAGGCGCGCATCGTCCTCGGCGCGGTCGCCTCTGCTCCCCTGCGGGTCCCGACCGCCGAGCAGGCCCTGATCGGACGGACATACGACTCCGACTCGATCGCTGAGGCGGCCGAAGCCGCGAGAAAACTCGCCAGACCCCTCAACAACACCGACCTCACCTCACGCTATCGGAAGCGCATGATCCCTGTATTCGTGAAACGTGCCCTTGAGAAGCTTGCCTGACCTCGAGCTGAGGGTGCGCCGTTTCGGCGATGGTCCGTCCTCAGGGGAGAGGGATCTCGTCCCGGTGTCCGAAACCGAGTTCGTTGTCGACGAAGTGACAGTGTTCGGGCACAAGCTCGTACCAGGTCACTCGTTTCAGTGCGACCCTGATCAGCGCCGGAGCCTGATCTGGTCCAGTCACGGGAAATTTCTCCGCATACCGCCTTGCTGCCCCGATCCGTTCTGAGCCTGAAAGAACCCTGACCCGACCCTCGATCTGGATGCCCTTGATCTCCGTCCAGTTGTTGTAGTCCTCATGGATGGCCGCTGCGCACCGGGGATCAGTGGACAGATCCTCGGCGTGGCGACTCCGGGGGGAGGACAGAAATGTGAGGGTGAACCCGGCGTTCACATAGAACACGGCTGCGGCCCAGGGTCCGCTGGGTCCGTTGGTGGCCAACGTCATCACGTTGTGGTTCGCCAAGTAGTCCAGAACCTTGAGGCGGAGTTCGGACATGTGACGTTCCCTTTCAATTCTGAGTATGTTGGGTCTTGAGCGTACCTCTATCTCGTTGTGCGAGGAGTTCGTTGTGGTAACAGTGGATCGTCTTGTTGTCGGGATATCCGGTGCCAGTGGTGTCGTGTACGGCGTCAGACTCCTTGAGGCGCTTGCCGACCGCAAGGACATCGAGACCCATCTTGTCGTGAGCGGCGGCGCATTGCGCACGCTCGAACTCGAGACCGATCTCACGCTTCGCGAGGTTGAGGCGCTCGCCGATCAGGTTCACGACGTGGACGATCTGGCTGCCCCGCTCTCGTCGGGATCCTTCCGGACGATGGGAATGGTTGTCGCCCCCTGCTCCATGAAGACCCTTTCGGGCATCGTGAATTCCTTCAGCGACAATCTCCTCATCCGGGCGGCGGATGTGACACTGAAGGAGCGCCGTCGGTTGGTACTGCTTCCCCGCGAGACGCCACTGCATCTCGGGCATGCACAGCTCTTCGTACGCGCCCTTGAAATGGGTGCTGTTGTTATGCCGCCCGTTCCGGCGCTGTATCACCGTCCAACGACGGTCGCGGAGATCATCGATCACACGGTCGGACGAGTTCTTGACGTCTTCGACATCGACAACGATCTCGTTGCGCGTTGGACCGGTGGATGAACTCGCCGCGACGGCGCAGTCATCTGAACGCATAGTCCCGGTCTAGCGAGGCTGCCCCGACAGCCGTTTGACACGGAAAACATGGTCGCGTTATGGTTCTATATCAAGAACAAGGTTCTATGACACGAACATATCATGTACATGGGTATTTCGCATCATGACACGGCCATGGTTGTGGAGAGACCCGCCGCGAACCCATGAATCGGTCCGAAATCGTTCCCGCGGCAGCTCGACTGAGGTCGAGCTCATCCAGCCCTACGCGGGGCTAAAAGCACCGTGAAGATGGACACCGAGTACCTGGTTGTGTTCGAGAACTGCCTCGACGACAGCGTCGCCTTGGTCGGAGGCAAGAGCACGGGACTCGGAAGCATGATCCGGGCGGGGATCCCGGTTCCTCCCGGTTTCGCGGTGACCACCCGTGCCTATAGGGCGATGCTCGAAGAAGGAGCATTGGATCATGAGATCGCCGAACTCCTTGATCGGGCGGATCCCGACGACGTCGCCGGCCTTGAAGAGATCAGCCGTTCGATCGCTGCCTTGATCGAGGGTTCCGCCATTCCCGCAGATGTCGAGGCGGAGATTCGCCAGGGATACGACATGCTTGCCTCGGTGTCCTGTGGTGGAACAGATGCGAATGGACGCGATCTGGATTTGCCAGTCGCCGTGCGTTCGAGCGCCACCGTAGAGGATCTGCCCGACGCGAGTTTCGCGGGCCAGCAGGATACGTTCTTGTGGATCGTTGGCGCGGACAGCGTTCTTGAGCATGTGAGACGCTGCTGGTCGAGCCTGTACACCGCACGGGCAATCGCCTACCGAATCGAGAAGGGCTACCACCGCGAGAAGATCCACATGAGCGTGGTCATTCAGAAAATGGTGAATGCCCGCGCCGCCGGTGTGATGTTCACGCTCAATCCGATCAACGGCGACCGCTCGAAAGTCGCAATCGATGCAAGCTGGGGACTGGGCGAAGCTGTGGCCTCAGGTGAGGTGACGCCGGATAACTACCTCGTCGATACGATCGCGATGAGGATCGCCAAACGCACAGTTTCATCCAAGGCGATTGAATATCGTGCGAATCCTGCCACGGAACGGATCGAGCGGACCGTCGTGCCACCGGAACGCCGGGATGCCCCGTGCCTCGCTGACGAAGAGATTCTCACTCTCAGTCGCCTGGCGCGCCGCGTCGAAGCCCACCACGGGCGTCCCCAGGATCTCGAGTGGGCGATCGACGCCGATCTCGAACCACCTGACAACATCGTGCTCCTTCAGAGTCGGCCCGAAACGGTCTGGAGCGATCGCGATCGCAAACAGGTTTCTAGGGGCGACCGGTCGACCATGGACCACATCGTGGCGAATCTCCTCGCCGGAGTTCGGCTGCGACACGGCGATTCGGATACCGACAATATCGGAGGTGTGCTGGGTTAGACCAACGATGCAACGGCGCCGGTGGCCTGGGACGGCGGTGAGGAACTCGGACAACAGACAGATACGCAAACGCGAGGAGAGACCGATGAGCGAAACACGTTTCCCCAATCCCTTCGAGGTGCCAACCCCGGAAGGTTGTGAGGGATGGGAAGATCTATACCCGTACTACTACCTGTTCAGTGAGGAACGCAGGGAGTTCGAGGAGTCGAAGTTCTGGTTCTTCGACGGCATGCACCACCCGGAGGTGTTGTACCCGTTTGACACCATCACCTGTGAGAGTTGGTGGGTTGCGTTGGGGGAGATGAATACGCGGGTCTTCATCGTGCCCCCGGCCCTGGGGATCGACCAGAGAGTTCTCAACGGACGCCTCTACATCAGCGCAAATGCGATCATGGACGAAGAGGTTGTCGAGGAACGGGTAGCGCACTTCATGGAGCGCGCCGGTTACTACTACGAGCACTGGGATGAGCTCTACGACAAGTGGAAGGACAAGGCTCGCCAGACGATCGAAGAGCTCAAGGCAGTGGACGTCAAACCTCTTCCTGAGATGGAGGACATCGAGGTCGTCCATGCCGGCAGGGGCCTCACCTCGGCGTACGACCTGCTCGTGGCGTACAACCGTGTCATCGAGAACATGCACAAGATCTGGCATCTCCACTTCGAGTTTCTGAATCTGGGTTACGCCGCCTACCTGACCTACTTCGGGTTCTGCAAAGAACTCTTTCCTGACATCCCTGATCAGGTTGTGGCTCAGATGGTGGCCGGCATCGATGTCCTCCTCTTCCGACCAGACGCGGAATTGAAGAAGCTCGCGGCGAAAGCTGTGGATCTCGGGGTGGGTGACGCCCTCAAGGACAACACTGAGCCGGCCGTGGTGATCGAAGCGCTTGAGCAGTCAGAAGCAGGTCGACGGTGGATAGCGGAGCTTGAGAAGGCGAAGGACCCCTGGTTCTACTTCTCGACAGGCTCAGGTTTCTACCACCATCACAAGACCTGGATCAATGACCAAACCTTCCCTTTCAGCGGAATTGCCGACTACATCCGCAAGATCGAGGCAGGCAAGAGCATTGAACGTCCCCTGAAAGAAATCATCGCGGAGCGCGATCGCCTGTCTGCCGAGTATGCGGCGCTTCTCGACGGCGATGACCTCAAGAACTTCAACGACCAGTTGGGCCTCGCAAGAACGGTCTTCCCGTTCATAGAGGACCACAACTTCTACGTTGAACACTGGCACCATGCCGTGTTCTGGAACAAGATGCGCGAGTTCGGCCAGATCTTTGTCGACGCCGGGTTCTTCGAGGAGGTGGACGATATGTTCTACCTCCATCGCTTCGAGGTCGAGGCTGCGCTATACGACCTCATTTCCTCTTGGGCCGTCGGAACGCCGGCGAGAGGCCCGGGATACTGGCCGAAGAAGATCGTGAAACGCAAGGAGCTCTTCGAGAAGCTCTCCGAGTGGACGCCGATCCCCGCTCTGGGCGAACCGCCTGAAGTCGTCACCGAACCGTTCACCATCATGTTGTGGGGAATCACGACGGACTCGATCCAGAACTGGCTCGGTGTCGGTCAGGATGAGAGCGCCGACTATGACTTGAAGGGTTTCGCCGCGTCTCCCGGCACGGTCGAGGGTCTCGCGAGAGTGATCATGAGCGCGGATGAGCTCGCCGATGTGCAGGAAGGCGAAGTTCTCGTCTGCCCGATCACAAATCCGAGCTGGGGTCCGGTGTTCTCGAAAATCGCCGCGGCGGTGACCGACATCGGTGGAATGATGTCTCACGCCTCGATTGTGTGTAGAGAGTACGGCGTCCCAGCGGTCGTCGGAACCGGCTTTGCCACACAGAAGATTAAGACCGGTCAACGGCTGCGCGTCGACGGCGCTGCCGGGACCGTGACGTTCCTCGACTGAGAGCCGCGACTCGCCCGGGGATTCCCCTGCCCCGGGCGAGTCCCTGCTTATCTCTGGGAAACGACCGATCCGAGAAAGCAAGAACAGCCATTTGAGACTCAAACCTATTGTATGATATTGTTCCGTATCAAGAACAAGGTTCTATGACCCGAATAATGCTCTCCACCTGGCCGCCAGCCACACTGGCCCGCCCACGTCTTCGATTGAGGCGGATGTGGTAGTGCGGGTTTCGGCAGTCGAACGGGCAATCCAGATTCTGCGTGCGTTCGAGCGTCACGATGACTACAGCCTCACCGAGCTGGTGTCGCTGCTGTCGCTCAACAAGAGCACGGCGTACGGGATCCTCCAAACACTCACCGACTTCCGGTTCCTCACGAGGGATCCGAGGACCCGCCGCTACCGCTTGGGGCCTGCCTTGATCCGCCTGGGTCATCTTGCCGATGTGCAGACCGAGATACGTGCTATTGCGCGGCCACACATGGAGTTGCTCGTTCAGAAGATTCGCAAGTCCGTACTCCTGGGAACGCTCAACGAGGATCAGCTCACGATTGTTGACAAGGTTGATCCTGTTGGCATCCTGCACGTGTCGGCGGCGATCGGCCAGCAGATCCCGTTCTCCGCCGGCTCCTTCGGTCGTGTTTTCCTCGCGTGGCTCCCCGATGATCGAGTCGACAGTTTGATTGCAACACACGGGCTTGAAGCTTTCACGCCGACCTCGATCACCGACCCCGACGCCTACAAGGTAGAGCTCGCGCGAGTGCGCGAATGCGGGTACGCCGTGGATGACAAGGAGGAATACCTGGTCGGGGTGCGTGCAGTTTCGGTGCCGCTCAAGAATGCCGACGGCGTCGTTGCCGCTCTCACTGTCGTCGGGTTTACCTCACGTTCGGGAAACCAGCCCGGTGAGTACGCCATAAAGGCCGCAGTGCGGGCCGGACAGGAGATCTCGAGACAACTTGGCGCCGATATCGCGGATCCTGATGAGGTCTCAAGTGCGGAGGGTGTCGATCTGAAAAGTTCCCCCGGGGTGTCTCGTGACGTGTGACCATCTGAAGAAGGAGAGAAATCATGCCGTTCAGCGACCTACGATCATTCATCGACCGACTCGACGAGGAGGGCCAGCTCCATAGGATCGATAGGGAGGTGGACTGGAACCTTGAGCTGAGCCACGTTGCCAAGCTCAACGAGGAACGCCAGGGCGGGGGTTCCGCGCTGCTGTTCGAGAACATCAAGGACTACCCGGGACACCGCGTCTTCATCAGCGCAATGACGGCCAGGGAGCGGCTGGCCCTAGCCCTCGAAATGCCCCAGGACACAAGCCTCATGCACCTCTCCGAGGAATGGGTGGATCGCATCCACGGAAAACGGGTTCCCCCGAAGGTGGTCGAATCAGGGCCCGTCAAGGAGAATATCTTGCTCGGTGACGATGCCGACATCCTGAAGATTCCCTCTCCGTGGTTTTACCCCGGAGATGGGGGACGCTACTTCGGTACCGCTGGATATCTCATCACCCGCAACCTGAAGACGGGGCGCCTGAACCTAGGTACCTATCGCGCCATGGTCGGCGACAGCCGGGAACTGTGCATCTACATGATCAAAGCCAAGGACGGCGAGATCGACTTTCGGGACTACCAGGAAGCCGGGATCCCGATGCCGGTGGCATACGTGTCCGGCAGCGATCCGACGCTCTTCCTCTGCGGAAGCACTCTCTTCGGTCTCGACGAGAGCGAGTACGACATCGCCGGAGCGCTCCGCGGTGGACCAGTCGAGGTCGTGAAAGCCGAGACCTCCGACCTGCTGGTGCCGGCAACCGCTGAATGGGTGGTCGAGGGCGAAATCGTGCCCGGCGAGACCCGTCCGGAGGGACCGTTCGGCGAGTACACCGGTTACTACTCCGGCAAGGGAGACCAGGAGCAGTACTTCATTCGAGTGAAGGCGATCACCCATCGCAACGAGCCGATTCTCTGGTCGACAACTGTCGGCAGGCCCACCACCGACACCCACATGATCATGAGCGTCAACCGCACCGCGTCGCTGTGGAACGACCTGCGGCGTATGCAGATCCCCGGGATCAAGGCCGTGTACGGGCCCCCGGCCGCAGCCGGGCGGATGCTGGTCATCATCTCGGTGAACCAGATGTACCACGGCCACTCGACCCAGGTCGGTCTGGCGGCGTTCGCGTCGACCACAGGGAACTATGGTCTGAAAACGGTGATCCTTGTCGACGACGATATCGACGTTGAGAACATGGATCAGGTGATGTACGCTTTAAGCTTCAAGTATCAGCCGGAGTTCGGCACTCAGATCCTTCACCGGGGGCGTTCAACCCCACTCGATCCGTCCCTTCCCCGTTCGAATCGATTCATGACGTCACGTGTCATCCTCGACTGCACGACACCCTATGAGTGGGACGAGGACGAGCTGCCGCCGAAGATCTACCTCGATGACGACATGGCCCAACATGTGAAGGACCACTGGGACGAGTACTTCGGATGAACATCCGAGGGAGTCACGGTTGAACATCCGAGGCGTGAATCATCCCATCGAGGGCGTCATCTTCGATATTGACGGTACGGTCGCCCGGGGGCGCCAGGTTCTTCCCGGCTCCCTCGACACCCTCGCCGAACTGCGCCGCCGGGCCATTCAGTTCGCCTTCTTCACGAACGACAACTCGAATCCGATTGGATTCTGGGTGGAACGGCTCGCCGACATGGGTATCGATGCGGCACCGGGAGAGATCATCACCTCGGCGCTTGTCGCCGCGGAGGTGATGGCCGAACTCCATCCTGCCAGCCCGATTCTGGCCGTCGGTGACGTCGGCCTGTTCGAAGCGCTCGGTGCGAAGAACCTCGATCTCGTTGACGCCGACGATGTTGATCGGGCAACGGTCGTGGTGATGGGGAAAGACCCGAATTTCGACCAGAATCGCCTCAATGTCGTCTGCAGGGCCATCTGGAACGGAGCCAAGTTCTTTGCCACCAACTACGATCCGAGACTGCCCGTCGCGGGCGGATTCGTCCCGGCGACGGGTCCGATGGTGAAAGCGGTGGCGTACGCCACGGGCCACGAACCCGTCGTCACAGGCAAGCCGTCGCCGTGGTCGGGGCGGATGGCGATGCGCATCCTGGGAATCGCCCCTGAGCGAGGGCTAGTCGTCGGGGATCAGCTCTCAACCGATATCGCCATGGGCCGCAACGCAGGGATGCGCACCGTCCTCGTGCTCACCGGTACCGCCGATGCAAGCGATGTCGACGAGGCCCCTCCCGAACAGCGACCCAGTGTGGTCGTCGACGGTGTCGGCGATCTGATCCCATGGCTTGATGCTCACTCCACGGCCGAGTAACCGGCCGACTGGCGACACTGGCGTGAACACCGGGTATGCCCCGCATCGGGCATGCTTGACGGTATCGCCTCGAGGGAGGAAACAAGTATCATCCATACCGATCCAGAACAGGGAATTTTAGCGAGCAAAGGGCCGGGAAAAGCGCATTGGGTGTGGTGATGATCCGTTCGAGGCGCGACCAGAACGATCTCGAAAGAGGCGTCCTGCGCTGCCGGACAGATATTGATTGTGGGAGCACTGATGGAACAACGCACCGACAGATACTCATGGCGCCTCGTTGCACCGGGCCGGCCGCTCGAGCGGACCGAGCAAGCTGGCAGACCACCTGAGGCGGATGAGGTTCTCATCGAGGTCGCCGGGTGTGGGCTGTGCCATACCGACCTCGGATTCATCGACGGCACGGTAAAGACGCGTGCGCAACTCCCGCTCGTACTCGGCCACGAGATCAGTGGTCGGGTTGTGGAAGCAGGCAGGGGCGCCGAGGAGTGGCAGGGGAGAGATGTGCTTGTCCCTGCGGTCATCCCGTGCGGCGACTGCGACCTTTGCAACTCAGCCAGAGGAAACGTGTGCACCCGCCAGAAGATGCCGGGCAACGACCTCGACGGCGGCTTTGCCACCCACGTCACGGTACCGGCAACGGGGCTGTCGGTGGTCGAGAACCTTCCGGCGGGTTATGACCTTGCGGATCTTTCAGTCGTCGCCGACGCTGTGACGACACCTCTACAAGCTGTCCGACGAGCCGAGGTTTCCGCGGGAGACTTCGTCGTCGTGGTCGGCGCCGGCGGTGTCGGTGCGTATGCGGTACAGATAGCAGCGGCGAGCGGAGCGACGGTGATCGCAGTCGACATTGATGACGTCCGCCTCGACCTGCTTCTGCGGCACGGCGCCGCGGGCACGGTCAACGCACGGGGCCTCTCATCTCGGGAGATCCGTGACCGGGTTCGGGACGAAGCAAGGGCGTGTGGGCAACCGCGAGTGGGGTGGAAGATCTTCGAGTGTTCGGGAACCCCGACCGGGCAGGAGACCGCATACGGTTTGCTCGGACCTGCAGCGACGTTGGCGGTCGTCGGGTTCACCATGGAGAAGATCACAATCAGATTGTCGAACCTAATGGCATTCGACGCTACCGCGTTCGGCAGCTGGGGCTGTCCGACCGAGAAATACCCCGAGGCGATCGAACTGGTCACGTCAGGGAGGGTGCAGCTGCTGCCTTTCACCCGCAAAGTTCCGATGCGTGAGATATCCGCGGTCATCGCCCAATCACATGAGCGCAGCGACCACCGCAGAACGATCCTTATCCCATGAAAGCACTTGTCTTCCGACCAATCCTGTCCCTCGACCATCCCTAACCGATGAAAGGTGAAGCACCATGAAGTTCGTAGACCACGATCTTGCTCCAGATATTGAGTTCAACGAAATTCTCTATGAGAACCGGCCGGTGTTCGACACCGGCGGCGCAGCCGTCGACGGATTGCACGTAGTGTGGATCACGCTGAACAACCCTCAGCAGCTCAACTCGTACACGACAGAGTCCGTAAAAGAGGTCATCTTGGCGTTTCGGCGGGCGTCGGTGGATCGCGCCGCTGTAGCAGTCGTCTTCACCGGAGTTGGGGACCGTGCGTTCTGCACCGGGGGTAACACGGAGGAGTACTCCGAGTATTACGCAGGCCGACCGGGCGAGTATCGGCAGTACATGCGCCTGTTCAACGACATGGTGTCAGCGATCCTCATGTGCGACAAACCAGTCATTAACCGTGTCAACGGCATGCGTATCGGCGGAGGGCAAGAGATCGGCATGGCGTGCGACTTCACCCTGGCGTCGGACCTTGCCCGTTTTGGCCAGGCAGGGCCGAAACACGGGTCGGCGCCCGATGGCGGTTCGACGGACTTCCTCGACCTATACGTGGGGTGGGGAGAGGCCATGGCTAGCTGCGTCCTCTGCGAACCGTGGAGCGCACACGAGGCGTTGCGGCTCGGTCTCGTCAACGATATCTTTCCAGTGCTCAAGATCGATGGGGAGTTCATCCCGAACCCCCTCGTTATCACCGACCGATACCTGGACAAGTGGGGCAAGATCGTCCATGGCAAGTCGAAGGAGAGCGAAGACCTCGCTGCCGCAAAGTTGCTGTTGAAGGCTGGAACCATCGACTTCTCGATGCTCGATGCAGGTGTCGATGCAATTCTGACCAAGATCCTCTACACAATGCCGGACTGTACCCTCAAAACGACTGAATCGGTGCGCAAGAAGAAGCTCGAGCATTGGGACAAGAACAAGGAATCTAACCGGGCATGGCTGTCGCTCAACATGATGACTGAGGCCAAGGCAGGGTTTCAGGCGTTCCACCGGGGTTCACGGGAGGTCGGGAGAGAAGTCGACTTCATCGACCTGCGCCGCCGGCTCGCCGCAGGTGAGATGTGGGGCGACGACCTCATCGAATCCGTTTCACCCCAGTACAAATCCGACTCATGAGCGACGTCTGGGTACGTCACGATGTGTCTGGCGACGGTGCGATCCACACGATTACGTTCGACAAGCCCCCAGGAAACGTGATCGACATTGCCCTGTGCGGACAGCTCGTCCCAGCGATCGCGGCTGCCGGCGAGGCGGTGGACGCCAAGGCTCTCGTTCTCCGTGGCGCCGGCAAGAATTTTTCTTTCGGTGCAAGCGTCGAAGAGCATCTCCCTGACAAAGCTCCCCAGATGCTGGCTGCGCTCGGCGGAGTTGTCCGCGCACTCGTCGGATTCCCCTACCCCACGATCGCTGGAGTCCAGGGCGCTTGCTTGGGTGGTGGTCTGGAGCTCGCTCTTGCGTGCGGGATCGTGATCGCCGAGAGAAGCGCGACTCTTGCATGCCCCGAGATACAGCTCGGTGTCTTGCCACCCGCAGCAACCGCGTTGCTTACCGGCAGAGCGGCGGAAGACGTGATCCTCACCGGTCGTAACCTCACCCCTAAAGAGGCAAGACGTCTCGGCATCGTCAACGTGATTGCAAAGACCGGTGAATTGGACGCCGTAATCGAAACGTTCGTGCAGCAACACTTTGCTCTGCGTTCAGCCTCTTCGTTGCGTCTGGCCACGAAAGCGTTGCGGGCGAGCCGTGTCGTTGAGTTCGAGCAGCGCCTCGATGCGGCAGAGCAGGTCTATCTCGAAGAACTGCTGTCGACACACGACGGAGTAGAAGGCATCGAGGCATTCATCGAGAAGCGCCCGCCCGTGTGGAGGAACGCCTAGATGGCAAGGCCGAGCCCGGCAAGTCTCGGCGTCAGCTCGTCTCCCGCTTGCGCGTGTACAGCGCGACGTAGGTCGCGCATGCCGTGACAGCGCAGCTCGTGCATGCGTCACCAAAGCTCGACGGGTCGAGTGCGGCCGTGGTTGTCTCGAAGTCAAGACTCGCGTAGAGCTCCTCTAGCTCGCCGACACGCGCCGGGTCTGTGACTGTGCGCCGCTGCCAACCCTGTGCGGCGAGAACGGGATCCCGGAGGATTTGCACGCCGGCTGAGCAATACAACACTTCCGAACCCGCGTCCTTGCTCACATCCCTGCTCCCGCGGCCGCTGCTACGTTGCTTCCGGTTCTCGTGCCTGTGGCTGCGAGTTTTTCTAAACGGCGTCGGGCGAGGATTGCGCAACCGAGGGCCGGCACGAACTGAACCATGTCGCTTGCAGGGACGTTGACGTCCGCCTTGAGCAAGGCGCTGACTGCATTGCCCATGGTCTCGAAGCGTAGGATCCCCCCGATGAGTGTAAATTCGGACTCGGCCCGCACCCGCTTCATAAGCTGAACCGAGCGACCTGTCAGCGACTCGATTGCTCCCTGCATGATGTCAGCCGGCGGCGTCCCGAGCGAGAGGTGGTTGATCACCTCAGACTCGGCGAACACCGCGCATACACCCGATATCGGGACCGGTTGTTTCGACGTGACCATAAGGGCGTTGATCTCTCGGATATCGTATCCCATGTAGCGGGCGGTCTTTTCGAGAAAGGCACCGGTGCCTGCGGCGCACTTGTCGTTGAGCCGGAAGGAGATGACCTTTGCTGTCTGATCAACACGACTCGCCTTCATTGTCTGACCACCGATGTCGAGAATCGTGCGGGTTTCAGGGAACAGGAAACATGCTCCGCGGGCGCTTGCGGTGAGGTCCGTGACTTGGAGGTCCTTGAAGTCGACCTGGTGTCTGCCAGGTCCGGTTGCGATCACATACGAGATGTCGTCTTCGCTCAGCCCGGCTTCCTCAAGAACCCGGTCGTAGATCTTCCGGGCGATTTCCCGAAGCCTGAACCCGGTCGGAAGCATTATCCGGCTGAGGATCTTTCCGTCTTCGTCCTGAAGAAGAGCCTTGGCGTAGGTGGATCCGATATCCAATCCTGCGGTGATAGTCATAGCGCCAACCCCGCTTCGGTGGTGATCGGTGTTCGGCCGGTGAGGACGTGATCGAGGGCAAAAAGCGCCGCACCGAGAGCTCCCATGTAGTGGCAATCGTCGCTGACGTTCATCGACTTCTCAAGGCGTTCCTCAAGTGCCTTGATCATGCCCAAGTTGAGCGAAACACCTCCCGTGAATGTGATCTCATCGTTGACGCCGACTCGACGCATGAGTCCCGCCGATCGGGATGCGATCGACTTGTGGACGCCCCACAGGATGTCTTCGATTTTCTTTCCCTTACCGATCCAGGCGAGTATCTCTGACTCCGCGAAGACCGTGCAGGTTGTGCTGATTTTGATCGGCTTCGTACTTTTGAGAGAGACCGGGCCGAGTTCGTCTATCGGGATGTCGAGTGCTGCTGCTGCGGCACCGAGGAACCGGCCGGTGCCGGCGGCGCACTTGTCGTTCATGCAGAAGTCGATGATCTCGCCCGCGGCATTCACCGAGATCGCCTTGGTGTCCTGTCCGCCCATGTCGACGACGGTTCTCGTGTTGGGGAACAGGTGCACTGCGCCCCGCCCGTGACAACTGATCTCGGTGACCTGGGTATTGCCGAATGTCACTCGATACCGGCCGTAGCCCGTGCCGACGACGTACTCGACTTCTTCCTCGTCGATACCGTGCTCTTCGAGCGCCGTCAGGAACGAGTCCTCGGCGGCTTTGATGACGTTGGCGCCTGTGTCGATGAGGGAGCGGCCGACGATGGTTCCGTCTTCATCGACGATGACGGCCTTGGTTTGGGTCGATCCAACGTCGACTCCCGCTGCGTATGCCACTGCAATCACCTATTCCTTTCAGCCGGCCGTCTCGTGTTGCCTACGGGATTCCAGTCCCTCGAAGAAGGCATCGATCCTGTTTTTCATCTGAGCCTCGGAGACGACTCGCCGGTCCATCATGTCCGACTCAATGAACAGACTCGGGATGCCAAGCTCCTTCATCATGTGCTTGCGACCATCAGCGAGGCCGGTTGAAACAGTTCGGCAGCTTTTGATCGGATGGTAAATGATGCCGTCAACATCGAAGGTCTCGGCCATGTCAGCGATGGCCACGTTCTGGTGAAACATCGCGTCCATTGCGTCGCGAACACTGATGAGGACACCTTCAGCGAGGCTCGCCAGCGGATCACCGAGGTCATACTCGAACCCCCGGTTGGTACCACCAGACGCGAACCAGAGGTACGTCGAGTTGACGAATGTGCCGCCCCAATCGGTAAAGAGCTCGTTGAATCGACGAAAGATCGGGTAGCAGGGAACACCGACGAAGAGCAGGCGATACTTCTCATCTATCGCCTGGC
The DNA here is from genome assembly GCA_022562055.1 of Acidobacteriota bacterium. Taxonomy (NCBI): domain Bacteria; kingdom Pseudomonadati; phylum Acidobacteriota; species Acidobacteriota bacterium. The sequence continues at coordinate 57,533 of JADFQA010000004.1, forward strand.
CGATCCCGTTCGCCGCCTTGTACTCCATTTCCTCTACTAGCCGCTCGAAGTAGCGGGCGCCCTCCTCGGTGCCACGGAACCCGTTGGCAACGCCGAGAAAAATCGTTCCGTCGGTGAGGGCGCTAAACAAAGACGGCTTTGAAGTGTTGAGCTCGAGGATCCGTTTCCAAGAGCGGCTCATCGTGTTGGCGTACCCGAGCACTTCGCGGAACTTGTCGATGTCGAACTTCTTACCAGTCACTTCCTCACACAGCGTGATGAGTTCGCGCAACTGCACTTCGACATACGTACGGTCGGCCTCGAAATCGGCGTTTCCTCGCCAGGTTTGGCCGCCTGCCTGACGTGTGCCGGGAACGTCGATCGTGAAGACCGGTATGCCGTACATGCGCTCCCAGATCTCCGCCCACTTGATATACGTGTTGCAAGCATTCGTAAGCACGGCGAGGCTCGGTTGCGGAATCTGGGCCATCGGATGCTCTCCGCCACGGAGCTGGGTGCCGATATCAGCCTTGACGTAGCCGCAGATGTCTGGTGAGTAACCGTAGTTCTCGGCCTCCTCCAGGTACTCGTGTGCGACGTGACGGACCGCGGTCTGGAGCGAGTTGATCTCGGGAAACACGACGGGCAGGTCGAACGTCTTCAAGATCTCGTTGAGGCTTCCCATTACGAACACATACGCGGCCTGCCCACCGTTCTTTGCCGTGTTGTCGAGTTCCGTGAACCAGTCGCGGAACATTGCAGCACCCTCACGGTTTCCGCGCCCCACCAGTTCGTCTGTGGATCCGAGTGTTGTCATGTCAATCTCCGTGTGATGGTCGGGCTCATTCGAAGAGCATGTGTTCGACGAACGTTGCTACTTGCATTTCGAGTTGCTCGAAGGAACTCATGTTCTCCTCGAATTCGCTGAGAAAGTATGCGATCCGCTCATCATCAAGCGCATGGGTGTACGTAACCTGTTCCTCGAGTCCTGGTTCACACATCTTGGCGGCAGCGAGGATGACGGCATCTGCGTTGGCTGCCCGGATCCTTTCGGCGAGCATTTTCTCTTTCGGCTTTCGTAGATCGTGTTGCACAGGGCTGTAAGAGGAGTGTTCGATGTACCCGACGGCGAGATTCCTCAACGGGTCACCATTGAGCGAGACATCCTCAGTGATCCAGCGCATACCGATGAAGAAGTCGTCATCCACCACGTAGACGGTGCGCCCGAGCATTCTGATGAGATCGAATGGCGGTTGCTCGCAGAATCCACCTTCGAACACGACACGAATACGGTCCTCGGGTTTGGTGCGCCGCTTGCGGATAATCGGTAGCAGAGTCGTCAGGAGTTCGTTGTGCTCCTCGCGAGGGACCATCCCCGCGAGTGCCACCAGCGCGTAAGCGTCTTCGGCAGCGATCAGCCATGGCGTATCCCGCTTGATGTCGTACAGCTCGCGCAGAAGTCGGCGATTCTCGTTAAACACCGCTATTGAATTGCGAAGATCGTCATCGGTGATCTCCTTGCCGGCGACCTCTTCCACGACACGGCGCATCCGGTCATATTCGTGGCGCAGGTAGTCGATGCTGCCGGTCGAATTCGGATTCTGCGGAAGGTACAGGATCTGGCTCGGGTAATCGACATTGCGACCCCAAATCGCCGCCAGGTTGCGAGCCGCATCACAGATCGGATGCGAGACGAACAGGTCCATCGATACGACATCGCTCAGCGCGAGTTCGAGAGAGGTCTTGAGAATCGAGCAGAGATAGGATCCGAAATGCGAGTCGGCCCGGTTCGGCTCGGCCGGGGCACCGCGCACCTTGAACGGGAGCATCCCGGCGGCGTGCACGATCTCCTCCGGAAAGTACACCTGAAAGTGCCCCACTATTTTGCCACCGGCGTCGCGCCATCGGCGTGCTGTTTCGAACTCTGGGGATTCGACCATGTCGCGGCATTCGAGCAGTGCATCGTCGAGAGTCTTGTTGCGCCATTCGTCGAAGATTCGTGTGGCCGTCAGTGTCATGCTCGTCCTCCGACGGGTTTGGCTGATGCTCCTTCGAAGAAGAGATCGACAACGTGATCGAGGCGTGCTTGGACGCTTCCGTAGACGTGGTCGGCGTAGTCGCCGATCACAACCTCGACCAGGGCAACAAACGACCAGGAGAGGATTCGAGCATCCCCCGGGGCTAGTTCCCCGGCGTCGATTCCCTTGCGGATAATTGTCTCTACTTGTTCGGGCAAGGCTCGCTGATACGCACGGACGAGAAGGTCTCGTTCATTGCCGGAAAATGTATTGATGTCACGGCGCACGAGACGGGTCAATTCGCGCTCTTCGTGGGGGAGTTCGAGAAAATCCTTCGTGAGTCTCGCAAGGCGGTTCCGACAGGTACCGGGCGCAGTGGTTGCCAGCTCGAAGAGTTGTCGCTTGCGGTCAAGGTCATCGAGCATCATTGAGAGGTACAACTGTTCCTTGCTGGGGAAGTGGTGATAGAGCCCACCCTTGGTCACCTCCGCCGCTTGGGCGATCATGTCTGTTGTGACGTCGGCGTAGCTGCTTACAACGAACAGGCTCCTCGCGGCGGCGATGATCCTGGCCGACGTGGCCTCCGACTTGGTTAGCGTTTGTGTCATCATTGCACCTCGATCAGAAAACAGACCGACTGACCGGTCGGTTTTACAATACCGGTCTGCGCTCCGCCTGTCAATGGCTTTTGGTGAGGATTTTCGGGCCGAGGAAGGGGCGCGGTTAGGCTCGAGCAAGCTTTGGTGCATAACATCTCTGATAGCCGGTTGCGATCAAGGTGGTCGCCCGTCGCCTTATGTATCAGCTCCGTGCCTGGCCGCGCACGATGAGGTCGTCGAGCAATGTTTGGGAGACCCGGGCGATGCCTGAAACTGCGAAGTCGAATGCCCTGAGATTCACCTTGGACGGTTGTCGGAAGCCGCTGATTTTGCGAACGAACTGGAGCGCTGCGGCTTCGACATCTTCAGGCGTTGCTGCGGGCTCGATTGACCTGAGTTTCTTGATACTTCTGCACATGGGCTGACAGTACTGTTCCTCGGCTACATCGGCGCCAAACGCCGATGCGAAACAGGGCACCTGCCGGTACCATGCTCGCCGTTGTCGCTTGTTGGGAGATGTAGATGGGGATTGATTCGGACCACCGATTTGGGCACGAGATCGTGCCGCTGCACTACCAGATCGTGCTGGAGCCGGACATCGCCGGGGGGACGTTCTCGGGCAGCGAGGTCGTCGCTTTCGAACTTAACGAAACCACCGACGCGATTGTTCTGAACACAATCGAGCTCGACATCGTCCAAGCAAACGTCACTGGGAATGGTCACGAAGTTGCTGCAGCGATCTCCTATGACGAGGATCTGCAACGAGCAACACTCGCACTCGGTGAGACGATCGAGTCCGGCACCTACCAGCTCAGCGTAACGTTCACGGGGATACTCAACGACCAGCTCCACGGCTTTTACCTGTCGCGCTACATCGACCCGGAAGGCAACGAGAAGACAATTGCAACCTCACAGTTGCAAGCGACCGACGCCCGGCGTGCCTTTCCATGCTGGGATCAACCTGACCTCAAGGCCACGTTTGGCGTGACGCTTATCGTCGAGGCGGGGCACATGGCGATTGCCAACGGTCCCGAGATAGGCAGGACCACCCTGGACAACGGCAAAGTTGAGGTCCGCTTTGCGACGACCATGAAGATGTCGACCTACATTGTGGCCTTCGTCGTCGGCGAACTCGAAGCGTCCGAGACTATCGATGTCGACGGTGTGCCGCTGCGTGTTATCCACGCTCCAGGGAAGGGTGACCTCACGGCATTCGCGCTCGAGGTCGGGGCGTTCTGTCTGCGGTACTTTGCGGACTATTACGGCGTGCCATATCCAGGGCAGAAGATGGACATGCTTGCAATCCCCGACTTTGCCTGGGGTGCAATGGAGAACCTCGGCGCAGTCACCTACCGCGAGACCGCGCTGCTAGTTGATACCGACACCGCAACGCAGGCTGAGCTCAACCGCGTTGCCCTGGTCATTGCCCACGAGCTTGCGCACATGTGGTTTGGCGACCTCGTCACGATGGGCTGGTGGGAGGGGATCTGGCTCAACGAGGCGTTTGCGACGTTTATGGAAAACAAAGGTGTTGATGCGTTTCGGCCCGATTGGAATCAGTGGCTCGCGTTTGGTGCAGATCGGCAAAACGCGCTCGAGATCGACGCCTTGCACGCCACGCGCCCAATAGAGCTCGCAGTCGGCGCACCCGACGAGGCAGCCGCAATGTTTGACACGTTGACGTATGAGAAGGGCGGCGCGGTTCTCCGCATGCTTGAGCAATACCTCGGTGAAGGTGTGTTCCGCAAAGGCATCTCTTTGTACCTGAAGAAACACTCACACGCCAACACGGTCACGTCCGACTTGTGGCATGCACTTGGTGAAGCCTCGGGCGAGCCGGTTGCTGAGATCATGGAGTCATGGATTTATCAGGGAGGGTATCCGCGGTTGTCTGCAGCGAGGACAACCGACGGGAAGATTGCGGTCTCTCAGGAGCACTATCGCTTTCTCGACAATGGTGACGACACGTGGATGGTGCCGCTCCTCTACAGCTCCGACAACGGGTCAGGGAGAGTCATTGTCCAGGGCGATATCAAGCTCGACCTCGGGGCCAATCCATTGCTCAACGCCGGCGGTAGCGGGTTCTTCTCCATTGGATACGACGACGAGTTGCTTGGCGAGATCAGTGGGCGTCTACATTCGCTGGATGCTGAAGAACGGTTCTCGATTATCTCGGACACATGGTCGAGTGTGCTCAGCGGCGACGTCGACGGTGGCGCCTTTCTCGACCTTGTGTCATCGCTCGGCGGTGAGCGTGAGCCGGCGATCTGGTCAGTCATTGTCAAAGGTATCTCAGAACTCGACAATGTCGTGTCTTCAGATCGTCGTCCCGAGCTGCAGAAATTCGTCAGAGACCTGATGGGGGATGTCGGGGATGAACTCGGATGGGAGGCTGTTGATGGCGAACCCGACCTTATACGACAGCTCCGTGGCATCGTCTTGAGTTCGCTCGGTGCACTGGGGCAAGATCCAGGTGTGCGGGCGCATGCGCTCGCGTTCCTCGATGCGGCGATTCTTGACCCCACTTCCGTTGATGGGGACGTTGCAGCTGCGGCGCTGCATGTCGTTGCATCCGACGGGTCGGTCGAAGACTTCGAGGGTTTTGTCGACGCGTATCGCGATGCTCCGAACGCCCAGGTCGCCAACAGGTATTTGCGGGCCGCGGCTGCGGTCCCTGAGGACTCAGCGGCACAGAAACTGTTCGAGATGGTGCTTGACGGATCCGTGCGTCGACAGGACTCCTTCTGGGTGCTCGCACTGATGCTTGGGCAGCGTCAGACCGGCGCCGCGACCTGGCAGCGGATCACCGAGCGCTGGGATGAGGTTCTCGCCACGATGCCAAAGCAAAACGTGCGGCGCATGTTCGACCTCATCCAGAACAGGTCCGAGCCGGAGATCGCCGCCGAAATCAAGAAATGGCTGGACACCCATCCTCTTGGCGGTGCCGCAAAGCTTATTCAGCAACAGTTGGAGAGGCTTGAGATTCGCGTCGGGCTTCGAGAGCGCGAGGCAACGACGTTGGCAATTCCGCACCGCTGATCGGACCGATCAGACAGGCGGCGGTAGGGCGTGTACATTGGCTGCACAACAAAGGAGCAGACTGTGGGATTTCTCGACAAGATTAAGGATTTCTTCGGTTCAGCGAAGGACAAGGCCGGCGATATGGCCGATAAGGCAGGGGATGTCGCCGAGGGTGCCTGGGACAAGACCAAAGACGTCGGTGAGAAGGTCGGCGATGTCGCTGAGAGTGCTTGGGACAAGACCAAAGACGTTGCTGGGGACGTCGGTGAGAAGGTCGGCGGCGTTGTTGAGAGCGTCAAGGACCGTTTCGATGGCGATGACGATGAGGCGTCTGACGATGAGGCGTCTAGCGATGAGGCGTCTAGCGATGAGGCGTCTGGCGACGATGCTTCTGACGACGAGGCTTCTTCGTAACCACCCGCCAAGAGGTCGACAACGTAAAGGGATACCGTTCGGTGTCCCTTTACGTATGTCTACAACGCCTGCGGTCCAGCGTTTGCGCGGCGGTAGGCTTGCATGAGTAACGAGACAAGCAGAGGAGCGCGGTATGCGCAGCCATGAAGTTGATTACAAGATCTATGGCGACGATCTCCAATTCGTTGAGATCGAGCTGGACCCAGGAGAGACGGTTATCGCCGAGGCAGGCTCGATGATGTACCTGACGGAGGGGATCACCTTCGAAACCAAGATGGGCGATGGCTCAGAGCCCGAGAAGGGGTTTTTCGGGAAGCTCAAGGATGCCGGGAAACGAGCGTTGACCGGTGAATCCATCTTTATCACGCACTTCACGAACAACGGCGGTGGGAAACAACATGCGGCGTTTGCCGCTCCCTACCCTGGGAAGATCGTCCCGGTCGACTTGGCCCAGAGCGGTGGCAAGCTGATCTGCCAGAAGGATGCGTTTCTCGCGGCCGCCCTCGGGACGAAGATCGACATTGTGTTCAACCGGAAGATCGGCACGGGCCTGTTTGGTGGTGAGGGGTTCATCCTCCAGTCGATCTCGGGTGATGGATTGGCGTTTCTTCACGCTGGCGGGACGATCATCGAACGCCGGCTGATGGGCGAGAAACTGCGGGTCGACACCGGTTGCCTCGTGGCGTTCGAGCCGACAGTGGAGTACGCCATCGAGCGCGCCGGCAACCTCAAGTCGCAGTTCTTCGGCGGCGAAGGGCTGTTTCTCGCAACCTTGCAGGGGACCGGGCGGGTATGGCTGCAGTCGCTGCCGTTCTCTCGTTTGGCCGATCGCATCGCACCCCGCGGCGGTGGCTCAGGCAAGGGAGAAGGATCGGTGATAGGCGGTCTATCAACTCTGTTCGAACAGTAGTGATCTCTAGCGTCCCTTACCTTGACGGCGAGCATCCGCTCCGTTTCGCGCATCGCGGGTCTCGCATCCTGTGGCCGGAGAACACGGCGGCGGCGTTCGAGGGGGCGGTCGAGCTTGGTTATCTGTATCTCGAGACCGACGTTCGCATCACCCGCGACGGGGTCGTTGTCGTGTTTCATGACGAAACGCTTGACCGCACAACCAACGGTCGGGGGAAGGTCAGCGACTGGCTGTTTGAGGATCTCAAACATCTTGACGCCGGCTGGTGGTTCGATCCAGATTCGGACTATCCACAGCGCGGAGGTGTCGCCAAAATATCCTCCGTAGAGGAAATCTTCGAACGGTTTCCAGAGCAGCGTTTCAACATCGACCTCAAAGGCCCCGATATGGAGTGGCCGGTCGCCGACGTCATCCGCCGCTGTAAACGCACCGAGACGGTGATGATTGGTTCTTTTTCGAGCCGTCGCATCCGCAAGTTCCGCAGAGTCACACTTGGTGCGGTTGCAACGTCCGCGGGCCCAGTGGCCGCGATGAAGATGTACGCAGCGTCCCGGATCGGCAGGTCTGTCGGGTCGTACGCCGACGCGTACCAGGTGCCGTTCGACTACCGGGGGATCGCTATCGACGCCAAGTTTGTCGATGCCGTCCACTATTCGGGCGCGCAGATCCACTGCTGGACGGTGGATGAGGCCGCGGACATGCACCGGTTGCTCGATGTCGGCGTCGATGGGATCGTCACCGACCGACCCGACATCCTCAACGAAGTCCTCGCCGCACGCTAACTGTCCGGTTGGGGGCTAGATCCCGGGGGGTGTGAAGGGGAGGCCGTCGAGCTGGATGAGCAATGAAATGACCTTGTTGCGCGCGGTCTCGAAGTCGACACGGCCCGACCCCTCATACGTCTCGCCACGCTCCTGCAAGTAGACACGAAAAGTTTCACCGTCGTCGAGGACGTAGATTCCGTCTCGTGGGCCGACGATGTTTCGACCGAGCGCAAGTAGGGCGGCCTCGTCGGGTATCTCGGCCTGGAGATCCATCATTTCAAGGGTAAATGCTTCCTCGAAGTCCGCTGCGGTCACCGCCCGCCGACCGAGCGCTTGGGAGGCGACCCGGCGCGCACGCCGCTCAAGAATCGCCTGCGCCTGTTCCTGGCGGGTGGGCTGCTGCACCCGTCAGCTCGTGAAGAGCGTTGGTCTGTGTCCGCGCCGCGAACCCTCGTACTCCGAAATGTCTGAGTCGTGCTGCATAGTGATCGCAATGTTGTCGAGACCGTTGAGCAAGCAGTTCTTGGAGAATTCGTCTATCTCGAAAGTCGCCGTGATGTCTCCGGCGGTGACCGTCTGAGCTTGCAGATCGATGACGACTTGATTGTCTGGGTTGTCGGCCATGGCCATGAGACGGTCGACGGTGTCGGCGTCGAGCGCAACAGGGAGGAGACCGATCTGATAGCAGTTGCTGCGGAAAATGTCCGCGAATGATGGGGCGACGATCGCCTTGAACCCCCAATCCTCAAGCGACCAGGGGGCGTGTTCGCGCGATGAACCCGACCCAAAATTGGGACCCGACACAAGAACTACAGCATCTGCATACTCGGAACGATTCGTGATGAAATCTTCGATGAGTTCGCCTTCGGGATCTACCGCCCAGTCGTAAAACAGGAAGGGTCCGAACCCGGACCGCTCTACGCGTTTGAGGAACTGTTTAGGGATGATCTGGTCGGTGTCGACGTTGGCACGAGCAAGCGGCGCCATCTGGCCGGCAATGATCGACACAGGGTTCACAGCAACTCCCATTCAGCAACGTTGACGAAATGGCCCGCTACGGCTGCTGCCGCTGCCATTGCAGGACTCACGAGATGCGTGCGTCCGCCCCGTCCCTGACGTCCCTCAAAGTTGCGGTTCGACGTCGAAGCACAACGCTCACCGGGTGAAAGGAAGTCGGGGTTCATTGCCAAGCACATCGAGCATCCAGCGTCTCGCCACTCGAACCCGGCGTTCTTGAAGATGAGGTCGAGGCCCTCCTCTTCCGCCTGAAGCTTCACCAGGCCAGAACCTGGGACCACCATCGCATGAACACCCTCGGCGACCTTGCGACCCTTGAGCACCGCGGCTGCGGCCCGTAGATCTTCGATGCGGCCGTTGGTACAGGACCCCAGGAAGACCCGGTCGATGCCGATGTCCACGATGGGAGTGCCTGCCTCAAGGGCCATGTATTCGAGCGCACGGCTGGTCGAATCCTTGTCGAGCGGCGTCTCAAAATCGTCGGGAGATGGCACCGATGCCGTGACGGGCAGCGTCTGAGCGGGATTTGTTCCCCAGGACACGTAGGGGACGAGCGCTGCTGCGTCGATAATGACCTCACGATCAAACGTGGCGCTCTCATCGGTGCTCAGCGTCGACCAGTATGCAACGGCGTCGTCCCACGCCTGCCCGTGTGGTGCTCGGGGGCGGCCCTTGATGTACGCGAATGTTTTGTCGTCTGGAGCGATGAGCCCGGCGCGGGCCCCGGCTTCGATCGTCATGTTGCAGATCGTCATGCGGGCTTCCATCGAAAGATCCTCAATCGCATCGCCGCGGTACTCAATGACATACCCGACACCACCGTCGACACCGATCTGGGCGATGATCGCGAGGATGAGGTCCTTTGCAGTCACGCCGGACGGGAGCGCACCCTCGACGGTTACTGTCATCGACTGCGGTTTCGCCTGCGGAAGGGTCTGAGTTGCCAGCACGTGTTCTACTTCGCTGGTGCCGATCCCAAACGCCAGGGCTCCAAACGCCCCGTGTGTTGAAGTGTGCGAGTCGCCGCACACAATGGTCATCCCCGGCTGGGTAACCCCTTGCTCAGGACCGATGACGTGCACGATGCCAGACCGAGGGTCGTCAATATTGAGCAGCGTGATGTTGGCCTCGTCACAGTTGCTAACGAGGGTGTCGATCTGCTTCTTCGAAAGCGGGTCCTGGATGCCAAGCTCGCGGCCAATCGTCGGCACTCCATGGTCGATGGTTGCCAGTGTGAGGTCGGGACGACGCACTGTGCGGCCAGCCAAACGCAATGCCTCAAACGCCTGTGGGGACGTGACCTCGTGGACGAGGTGAAGGTCGATGTACAGCAGGTCGGGTTCGCCGTCGGCGCGGCGAACGACGTGATCTTCCCACACCTTCTCAAATAGCGTCCTCGGCTGTGACACGGCGCTCCTTAGTGACCGGGGCCTTGATGGTAGACGTACCTGCAAGGCGCCGACTACGCCTGTTTCGCTTGTATCGTGGCCGCATGATCTTGCTACTTGCGTTGCTGCTTTCGCTCCAACTCGGCGCCCCATTTGGTGAAGCCGATGCGAGCGCCATATCTGTCGACGGCGAGTTTGTGGTCGAACTCAGTGTTGAAGCCCCACCCGGTCCCGATGCGGTGTTCGCCCGTGTGGTCGACGCCGGACGCGAGCTACCCGCAGTGGCGTTGGCGCCCCTTGGAGGCAGGCGGTACGGCGGGATTCTGACGTTGTCCGAAGTTCGTGACGTGCGAGTCGCATTTGAGGCAAGGCTCGGCGTCGACGTGGTCGTCTCTGAATTGGTGACACTATCGGATCTCGGCGTCGATCCTGTCGTTTTCGACTTTGCAACGTCACCCGAGACGTCACCTACCGTCAAGCAGGACGAAACACCGAGCCGTCTCCCGCTGGTGTTCGGGGTCGTGTTTGCGTTCGCCTCGCTTGTCCTCCTTGCGATCTGGTCGCGTTTCACAGTCGCGATTGACAAACGTACGGGAAATACCGACAATACGGCAAATGTCGACCAAAGCTCCAGTCAATACCACACCGACGCCGGTGACGCGCACTAGGCGAACGAAGGCCGATACCTACAGCCCCAAACCGTTCGTTGTCCCACCAACGGCGACCCGCGACTACTCGCTGGACTCAGTAGTTGTCATCACAACTCCGCAGCAATTGAAGGCATTGTCGGACAAAACGAGAATAATCATTCTGGATCTCCTCCTCGAACGTTCGGCGACCACATCTCAGCTCGCCGTTGTGCTCAACAAGCCGAAGGGCACCGTCGGATATCACCTCAAAGAACTCGAAAAGGTCGGCCTGATCAAGGTCGTCCGGACCCGGCAGGTGAGAGCCTTGACCGAAAAGTATTACGGAAGAACCGGCCGGACGTTCCTTCTTCCAGACACCGGTCCGGCGGTGTCGAGGAGTCAGATGCTGGACGAGGCGAGGGCTGAGATAGTGTCGGAGGAGGGAGCCGCGTTCCCAATGTTCACCCTCCGCCATGTGCGAATTCCCGAAGACAGACTGGTGGAGTTCGCCAAGCGGCTCTTTGACCTGGCGGAGGAGTTTGTTGACCTAGAACCCGGGGGCGACACCGTGTACGGGTTGCTCGCCGGAATCTTCCCGACCGATCGACCAGCATTTACGGAGAACTCAGAAGGCGAGGCAAAGACCGATGACTGATACCAAGCACCAGGAGTCCCGTACCAAGCCACACTTCGATGCGAACTATTGGAAGCTGTGGGTTGCCAGCGTGATCTCGAACCTTGGGGACGGCATCGGCATCATTGCCTACCCTTGGATTGCGTCCTCAGTCACCCGCAATCCTTTGCTTATTGCCGGCATCGGCGTAGCGCAAAGGCTGCCCTGGCTGGTGTTCAGCCTCCCCGCCGGCGTCATCACCGACCGATACGATCGCCGGAAACTGATGGTCATGATGGATTTCACCAGGGCTGCATTGATCGGTGTGATGGCCGTTGTGGTCTTCGGCCGGCAGGGCTCGTTGCCGGCGCCTGAGATCATCGAGCAGGGGTTGCCGTTCGTCGAAGACCTCACCCTGTACTGGGTGTTGCTCATTGGAGCCATGCTTTTGGGTTTTGCCGAGGTACTGCGCGACAACGCCTCGCAGACAATCTTGCCGGCGGTCGTCGACGCTGACGATCTTGAGTCCGCAAACGCACGAATGTGGGGTGCCGAGGTCGTGGCGAACAGCTTTGTGGGTCCCTTCGTCGGGTCGGTCCTTTTGGGTATTGCATTGTCTCTGCCGCTTGGCTTTGACGCTGCTTCGTTCGCTATCGCTGCGGTCCTTGTAGCCCTGATGAAGGGATCGTTTGCACCCAAGCGAGTCAGTTCGGGGGGTGAGCGACCGAATTGGAAGGACGAGATCCGCGAGGGTGTGTCCTGGTTGCGTGGGCACGAGGTGTTGTGGCCGATGGCCATCATCCTCGGTCTGCTCAACGCAATCCTCGCCGGGCAGACTGCCGTATTCGTGTTGTGGGCACAGGAGATTCTCGGCGTCGACGCCCGCCAGCTCGCGTATCTCGGCACTGCAGGGGCCGTCGGTGGTGTCGCCGGGAGCGTCCTTGCGAAAAGAGTCACAGCGCGACTCGGCTCCGGGACCGCACTGGCAATGACTCTTACCGCAACGGCCGCTCTGGCGTTGCTCATGGGGTTCGTCAGGGACTGGCAGCTTGCTTGGGTTCTTGTCATCGTCGGCGTGTTTACCGGGACCGTGTGGAACGTCATAACGGTGTCACTTCGTCAGACGATCATCCCAGACGACATCCTCGGCCGAGTGAACTCGGTGTACCGATTCTTTGCGTGGGGCATGATGCCGATTGGTCTCATCGTGGGGGGTGCCACAGTGAAGATCACGGAGGTGCTTGCCGACCGGGACCTGGCCCTCAGGATGCCATTCTTCGTGGCTGCCGTGGCGGCCACGTTGCTGACGGTGTGGGCCATCCCAAAGCTGACGACCGAGAAGCTCGAATCTGCGCGGGCCGAAGGTGTTGCCGCACGGGAGCTACGGATGCAAGCCGAGGAGACGGCTGGGTCCGACGGGGAGTCTGACTCCGATGACGAGCCTCGTTCTCTTGAGAATTAGGGGTTAGACCCTCTTCTTACGCAGCAGTGTCGCCACCGCAAAGCCGCCCACGACGGCCGCGACGAGGGCGCCCGACTTCGGGACCCGGTTGCGCAGCGGCTCTCCGAGGCTCACTGGGCGTTGGAATTCGAGGATCGGCCAGCCGCGCTCTTCAGCAACCTTGCGGAGTTCCTTCTCGGGGTTGACAGCCACTGGGTTGCCAACCATCTCCATCATCGGAAGGTCGGTGATCGAGTCAGAGTATGCGTAGCTACCTTCGAGGTCGATGTCTTGCTGCTCGACGATCTCGTTGATGGCGTCTACTTTGCCCTGGCCCATTGCATATCGCTCAAGTTCTGGGAGAAAAAAACCGGCTTCGTCGGTCTTCACTCTTGATGCGATTATTTTCGAGACTCCGACATGGCGAGCGACCGGCCGGACCACCTGTTCGGGGCTCGCCGAAACAATGTAGACGTCCCGACCATTGCGTTTGTGTTCGTCAATGAGGAACAACGCTTCGGCGTAAACCAGCGGTGCTGCAACTTCGTCAAGAGTCTCCTCGACGAGCTGTTCGATTTCGGACCGATGCCATCCGGCGGTGAGCTTGAGCATCTGGTCACGGGCCTTTTCGAGCGAGTCTTCGTCGGCCCCAAAGAGCACATAGAGCAGTTGGGCAAACCCGATCTTCATCAGCGTTCTGGTGCCGAAAAGTCCCGCCTTGTAGAACGGTTTGCCAAATGCCAAAGTCGACGATTTGGCGATAACCGTTTTGTCGAGATCAAAGAACGCAGCCTGTTTCATACCCATAGTCTACGTCGGCGATCAACGTGTGGCGCTGAAGGACTCCAGAGCCCCGCGTCTACGGGTCTCTTGAATTCAGGGTGCTTCAAGGATACGTTTGCTGTGGCACTTCCCCTTGTCGAACTTTCAGGAAGGGGTCAGCGGTGCCGGCACTTGCGGTGTTCTCGCCCGAGGATTACACGCTCGCAACCATTGCGGCGTTGACGTTGGCGTTCACCTGCACGACAGCCTTGGTAGTTGATCTGGACGTTCGGCAGCGGCGCTGGTGCAATGGTCGGTCGCTGCGCAGCCTCGTTGACGATGGGCCGACCGGTGTCGACCTCAAACCGGTGCGATCGGGTGTTGCGCTGCTCGGCAATGGTGGGGTCGAGTTGGGCGAAGCGCACCAGGTTGTTGAAGCTCTGGAACAGGGGTGGGAGCACGTCGTGTTCCTTCTCCCCGGAGACGTCGCCGCCCCAGCACCAACCGTTCCAATACGGCCGCACGCCGCCACGAGTGTGCTTGTTCCATTCGCCAGACCCGCGGTGTATGTGCGGTCCGGGTGGGATGGACCGACACCAACACCCGGCCCGATCGTTCGGCGACCAAGCAGCTCCGCGATTCAACGACTGATGGCCGGCGGTCGGCCCGCCCCAGCGCGCTGGACAAAGGATTGGGCGGCGTTGTGGGAGATGCCATGGCGGTAATTGACCGCATTGCACGCGAACTCGTCGATCGTGGTGTTACGTTGACGCGTCCTGAGTTGTTTCGCGCAGCATCCGGGGTGATCGCCGACGTTGCGCCGCTTGCATCTCGGGGAGACATCGAGAGCGCCGTCGATCTTCTGGTCGGTTTTGGCGCGCTCGAACCGTTGATGCACGACGACGCAATCACCGACATCTTTGTCAACGGCCCTGCGGATATCTGGATCGAACGAAACGGCGTTCTGGAACGGAGTGAGATCCACTTCCCATCCGAGGGCGCCATCAGAGCCGCGGTCGAGCGGGTGATCGCACCGCTTGGACTTCGCCTTGACCTTGCTTCGCCCGCGGTTGATGCCAGATTCCCCGATGGTTCGCGGCTCCACGCACTGATCCCGCCGCTCTCGCCACGGGGCACGATCGTCGCCATCCGCCGGTTTGGCGCCCGCCTTTCAACAATCGACGAATTGGTGGCTATCGGGTCGGTCGATCGCAGCGGGGCGGATTTGCTTGCGGAGGTCGTGGCAAACGCCGACAACGTCTTGGTCAGCGGGGGGACCGGGTCGGGGAAAACCACCATGCTGAATGTGCTCGCGAGTAGCGTCGATCGGTCACAGCGTATCGTCACCGTCGAGGACGCCGCCGAGCTATCGATCGCCGGTCATGTGATCCGGCTCGAATCGAGACCCGCCAACAGCGAAGGTGTCGGCGAGGTCACCCTCGGCGAGTTAGTGCGTCACGCCCTGCGCCTGCGGCCCGACCGAATCATTGTCGGTGAAGTGAGGGGTCCCGAAGCGTTGGATCTCATCTTGGCAATGAACACCGGCCACGATGGGTCGATGTCGACCGTGCATGCAAACGGCCCGGAAGAGGCGCTCTGGCGTGTCGAGACTTTAGCGTTGACAGGGGACCGCCGTGCACCGGCAGAGGCAGTGCGACGGCAGTTGCGGTCGGCGGTTGATGTTGTTGTCCACCTCGCCCGCACTAGCCAGGGCAGGAAGGTCGTTTCGATTGCCAGGGTCGGGCGTGACGAGGTCGAGGAAGTCTGGTCATGCTCGCCGCGCTGATCGTAGCATTCCTGCTGGTTGCAGGTGCCCCGTGGTGGGTCGGCATCGTCGTCGGAGCCTGGCTGGTGTCTCCGTTGCTCGCCGGTGCGGGCTTGGCCGTTGGCCTTGGCTACGCGGCGGTTCAGCGTACCAAGGCGCAGCCGAAGCGCCGCCTCTTGATGTGTGTGGACATCGTTTCGGCCGAACTGCGATCTGGGCGAAGTCTCCGTCATGCGTTCGCCACGGGCGCGCGTGACAGTGGCGTCGCCGGATGGCAACGGGTAGAAGCCAGAGCGCTTGCCGGACTCCCCATCGGCGACGTCGGTGCAGCACTCACCGACACAGGCCGCGACGGAGAGAGGGTGCGGGCGGTGCTTGCTATTGCTGACTCCACGGGTGGTGAGGCCGCCCTTATTTTCGAAGGTCTCGCCGATACGATGCGCGGTAGAGAGAGCCTTGATCGTGAGCGACGCATGGCAACTGCCCAAGCACGATTTTCCGCCGGAGTGATCGCTGGCGGTCCGCTCGTCGCACTGGTGTGGCTCTTGCTAACTGGCGCGCTTGGGAGACTGCTTTCGGGCGGAGGTATCGGAGCAGGTGTCGTGGTGGTCGGCACCGCTCTCGAAATCCTCGGGGTCGGCCTTGTCGTGTGGATGATCGTCCGAGAGGAAACACAGTGATCCCGGTGGTCTTGGTCGCCGCAGGATTACTGATGCCCGGGAACGTCCGGCGGCAATCGGCGTTGTGGATGGCCGCTGGGTTGTGGCTGATACACCCGGCGGTCATGGTGACGGCGGGGGCCGGAGCGGTCTGGGTAGCGGCGTATCGCCGCGTCAAGAGTCGCCGAGTTACGGTCATCCCGTCCGACGACATTGTCGCTTTCGGCGAGCTCGTCTCACTGGCGTTGTCATCGGGCGCCTCTCCGCTCGCTGCGGTTGGGCTGGCGGCGCAACACGGTCCTGCGAGTGTTGCCGACGAGGTCGGCCGTGTGTTGCGACGTGCGGCGAGCGGTGGTTCGGCCGCGGCATTTCGTGGATACAACGGCGCACTTGCGCCGATTCTGACACCGATCGGTCATGCGCTTGCCTCCGGCGCACCGCTTGGGATGCGTGTTGACGGGGCGCTTGGCGATCTCCGCGCCGAAGTCCACGCCGCGCGAATGGCGCGGGTCAGGCGACTACCGGTGCGACTGCTGTTTCCCCTCACCCTCCTCATCCTCCCCGGGTTCATGATCTTGACGCTCGGACCCTCTCTGCTGACAGCCCTCGATCGCCTCCAATTCTGACTTCCCCCCGCCTGTCGACGGTTTCGGCCAAGAAAGGAATTGTATGTTTCATCGTCTAGGAATCGGCCAGCGCGGGCAGGCGACGGCCGAATACGCACTTGTTATCGTCGCCGCGGCCGGCATAGCGCTGGTGCTTATCGCGTGGGTTTCGCAAAGCGGCGCTTTGCCGAGGTTGTTTGACGCCGTGATTGAGCGTGTGATCGGCATGGTGCCTGGTGGCTGAACGGGGTAGCGCCACGATCGAGATGGCCTTGCTGTTGCCGTTCTTTGTGGTGCTTCTCCTCGTCGTCGTCGAAGTCGCCACAGTGGGAAAGATGCAGATGGAGGTGATCCACGCCGCTCGCCAGGGTGCTCGTCAAGCCGCCGCCGATCCCGAGGTGGCGCTTGCTGTCAAGGCCGCACGCGGCGCACTGCCCGGATATCGTGACGTTGGTGTCCGTGTGCGTCGGGACCACAAGGTGGGCGGGGATGCCAGGGTTGTCGTCACGGTCAAGCACCACGTGGTGTTCGCCTTCATCCGCGGGCCGACTGTGACGATCCGGGCTTCGTCAACGATGCGTGTCGAGCAGTGAACCTCCGGGCGTGAGACGACGATGGCAAGCAGCTTGCTGGCGCGGTTCGGCGTCAGAGGCTGGTGCGGCGGCGGGCTTAATGCTCTCCATCATGGTGATGGCGATCGTGGTTGTGTGGATGGTGGCAGCAGTGGCGATCGCGGGTTCAGCGAAGATGCGCGCCGAGTCGGCTGCCGACGGTGCGGCGCTCGCCGCTGCACCGGTGACATTTAGACCATTTGGAGCATCCGGGAACGCCGCCTCCGAAGCAGCACGATTCGCCCGCGCCAACGGCGCCGAGCTGGTGTCGTGTTCATGCCCTGATAACCCGACATGGGATATGAGAACGGTGGAGGTGAAGGTCATCGTCTACGCCCGCATCCCGGGCCTCGGGTCGGTTGCGGTCCGGGCCAGCTCGAGAGCGACGTTTGACCCTCTCGCGTTGCTCGGAGGTGCAGACCTATCACGCGGCCCACCGTAGTCCAACGGGTGCCGGCAGAACACGTGGCCGTTACCCGCCGCGATCACGAAGCCGACCGCAACGATGCAATGGATGATTTTGCCGACGCATCCCCAGGCTGCCGTGCCACTGCCCTTTCTCGGAGCTGTGGCTTCATGACAAAGGGGCGGATGGTGCGGACCTGAAACGGTGCTCCGACTTGGGTCTAGCCACGCTCCCGAAACCTTGGTACTGGCGGCTTGCGGAGTGCAGCGTCCTGAAACTTCAGTAATTACGGGTATCCGCCGATAACACCGAGATCGTAGAGGTGTAGATGAAGCCGAAAGTTCTTGTTGCGATGATGCTTGTGGCTGCCGGTTGCGCCGGTCAGGCGGCCCCGGTCCCATCGGAGGCTGACCGATCTCTGGCGCCCGAAGTCACTCGTGTCGACGATTCGCCTCCCCGCCTCAGCCCCACTTCCTCATCCCCTCCCAAAGCTGCTGCCACATTGCCGCAGCAGACGGATGTTCCTGCAATAGACCAATCGAACTGCATTGGAGGCAGTGTCACCTTTGCGTACCCCCCGGTCGATCTCGATCGGATCGAGTACGTGACCCCGCTCGGTCTCATGAGCGACTCCCACGTGACTCCGGTTGATCACCAGTACTACCAGAATTTCAAGGAGCCAGATTGGGAGATCGCGGTGTACAGCCCGGCTGCCGGCACCATTACCGAGATTCAGCATATGCAGCAGACGATCTCGGATGGTCCGGAACAGGCGATCGACGACTACCGGCTGGTCATCGAGCACACGTGCACCATCTCAAGCATCTTCATCCACGTCGGACAATTGTCGCCCCGAATCGCCGAGGTCGCACCGTCGGCCGGTGGTTATGTCCGGGTTGATCTTGACGTTGAAGCAGGAGAGGAGATCGGCTCCTTTCGCAAGAACGTTGATTTCAACGTCGTCGATCTTGAGGTGACTCTCGAAGGTCTCCTAGTCCCCGCTCAGTACGAATCGGAACGTTGGAAGATCCACACACCCGACCCTTTCGACTACTTCACCGCTGAGATTCAGGAGGTACTCTTCGCTAAGAGCCTGCGCAGCGTCGAGCCTTTCGGCGGTGAGTTCGCCTACGATATTGATGGGCGGCTCGTCGGCAACTGGTTCCAGAGTGGTACGAACGGGTACGCCGGGGTGGACCGTGACCGGTACTGGGCTGGACACCTTACCGTTGCCTACGATCTGTTTGATCCGTCCCACATTGTTGTGTCGATAGGAACGTTCGACGGCTTCTCCGTCCAATACGGCGTACGGGGCAACGCTCCAGATCCGCGAGAAGTTTCGACGGACTCGGGAGTAGTTGTGTATGAATTGGTCGACTACGACTACTACATAGATGGTGAGCGCTGGGATCGAGTGAGCCTGGTAAAAGGCATCGAGGCTCGAAACGGCGTCGGACCCGTCTCAGGGGTCGTGCTGTTCGAGCTGGTCGATGACAGGACGTTGATGGTCGAGACTTTCCCAGGCAGGACCGCGTCACAAGTCGACGGGTTCACTGTGGCTGCATTGGTCTACGAGCGCTGACTCCACTCACCAAGGGGGCTGGTAGTGTCGCAGGCGTCGTCTCCTCCGCGATATTTTCTCAAACTGGAGATCCCCTGATCTGGATCGAATCCACATGAACTGCCTCGACGACCTCGACCGAGTTTCGAGGTTCTTTCCCGGCGACGGGAAGGGAGAATCGGGCGTACACAAGGTCCGCTGCCAGAGTTCGACCTCATGGAAAGCGCCGATTGCGAGTTCCGACCCCTGAAGACGTTGCGGGGTCGCCCGTGGGGCGCACCGTCACTGAGATGAATATTGGCCCCGGCATACCCGACGCTTTCCCTGTCATTCAAGTAGCAGGTATTGAACGCCGAAAAGGGGCAGGAGTGACACCTGTCCCTTTCCGATCGATTCGCACAGGGGCGAATTCTCTCACATACGGACTAGACCGTTCTCGAGTAGGCGCGTGCGCCGGTCGAATGTCGTGTTCATGCTCCACCAATCCGGCATGGGATCTGAGAATGGTCGACCTCGAGGTTGTCGGCCATGCCCCTGTTCGCCTCCCGGGATCGATTGAGGTCCAAGGTCGGATGGGGAGGCGACACTCGATTCACCGGCATCTGTCGCTGGTGTCGAGCTCCGAGTTGATGGCACGTGCCGCGTCGTAGGATCCAAAAAGGGGACAGGGATCACACCTGTCCCCTTTATATCATGGAGTCGCAGAGGTGGGACCTTTACAACCGCTCTTCGACCAGCCTTACCAGCTACTCAAATGGAACCCTCCCAGACGTGGTTGAAATTGAGCGCTCCTGCGAGCGCTGTCTTGACTGCTTCTGGTGCTGTGTACTTCATTCTTACCTCCCTCAACAATTCGACAGATGCATTCCTACTCTCCGCAGTTTAAACTACGGACTGTGGTCCTGGGTGTTCGTATTTGGTACCTACAAACGAACTAGACCCGGCCGCAAAGCCGGGTCTAGTTCATTCCCTCATTACAAGGGGTTGCCTAACCGCAGTTCACACTGCACACGAATAGCAAATCTCCGGTGAGAGAACTGCGGGCCATTGCTGGCTTGGCGTGGATCATCGCACCTCCTTCCAACCACGAATCCCGGGCACGGAACTCTCGGCAGCTCCGAGTGAGCTGTCCGATAACAGTACACCGGCTGCATCTGATCCGCTAGGACGTTGCCGCCCGCAGACGGGTTGGCGGAGTTTCCTGGCGACGATCGACCGAAGCGTCCGTTAGTTCTGACGCTTCGGTCGATCGGATCGCGATGCTACGACGGTATGACGACCGAAACGTAAACGATACTTTCCCCAAGCGCTCCTGCCAGTGCTGTTTTCGCAAGAGCTGGTGTCGTGTATTTCATTCCTACCTCCTCTCCACTCGTCTTACCCCGACGCCGAAACCCCAAGAGCGGAGCGCTGGACGTCGGTCTAGTGGATCTCGGGATTGGTCGCCACATACAAAAAGGACAGACTCGCTCGTCTGTCCTTGATGATGTCCATTGCGGCGGATGTCGCGACAAGCCGTTCGATTGTGTTCGCCCTGATCGGCGAACATCAGGCCCGGTGGCCTGATCTGTCTCATCGCGTTGCTCATCCTCGTACCCCGATTCCCGGCCGATTCCTGCAAAAGGACTCGGAATCCCGGCGAGTCTGATGGAACGTAACGAAGGTTCCGAAATATTGGCGTTTTCGGCCTATCGGTCTGAGACTAGATGTCTGGTGTGGTCGCGGCTTGGGGGCGCTTGGCAACACGGGCCGACGGATGCGGACACCGCCGCACGCCATGTGGCTACGAGTAACTGCGCAGACGTGCGTGTGAGAAATGATTCGATCGACCTATGACCACGGTACGTGTTTAGCGTGTCTTTCTCAGGTACCCGACGGCGCGGCGAGGGAACCGCCGAGCTCTTGCCGATGCCGTCCCGAGCCAACGACTGCGGAATCCGTGTTTTGTATGTCGTGAGTGTTGGACGTCTTCGATCACCCGTCCGATGAGCCGTTCCGGCCCGACCGGTCGGTCTCGGGAAAGTTGCCCGTCGCCATGGAAGCTGTGGAGGTTGTCAACGGTGCCCCTGCAGCGGTGGACGACAATGGTGGATTCGTCGTTTGTGAACGCCCAGATTTCGCCCCACCGTGGAGTGTCGGCGGCGACCACGAGGACCTTTGCAGGGGGACGGATCGTCCTCCCCATCGAGGCACCGTCGACCGGGATCCACACCGGTTCACGCTCCAGACGCTTGCGGAGGACCGCTGCCACTGCTTCGGGTTGCGTCGTCATGCCTCGACGATGAGACCCTCGCTCTTGAGCTGATCGACAAACATGCGTAAATCCGCAGCCCACTGTTCGCGGGTGACATCGTCGAAAATGTCGAACAGCTTCTCCTCAAGGTCGTCTATCGCGGTTGCCTCTGCAATGTTTGTCCAGATCAAGGTCGCTACGGGGTTCAGGGTGAGCAACTCTTCATCGGACTGACCAACGATGACAGCCTGGTCCTCGAACATCTCGAAGACAATTGCTGGGTTTCGGGTGATCTTCATGTCTGAGCCTCTTCGCCGGTTGCCTGATACTGACTATCGGAGTACGCGCTCTTTGACTGTAGGTCACTCGTCAAGTGTGCCATCTTGGAGGTCAGCGAACATGTCATCCGCCTCCGGCTCAAGAAACACGACACTCGCCGACCCTGCGCGTCCGACACGGCCCGGAAGTACTACGTTGACCAGCCCATCTGATGGTGTGAGGTAGGCCGCGGCGGCGAGCGTCAGCAAGTCTTCGGTGGACAGATCTGTCCACGCGTTTTGGAGGAGGACGTCGAGCATCAAGGGAAGCGTTTCAATGCCCATCGGCTGGATCATGTTCATAGCAGCTTGCATGATGCGGCCGTGGTTGAGGGATCGGGTGAAGTCCCCGCCCGGCAGGCCCTTTCTGATTCGCGCCAGTTGGAGGGCTCGCTTTGGGTTCAGTTGCTGTTCGCCGGCAGGGAAGCCGCTCCAGTTGTTACCGCTCGCCATGTACGTTGGCAGGTCGATAAATAGTCCACCTAGCTGGGTGAGCAGCGCCGTGTAGCCTTTGAACCCGGTGACGATATAGCCCTCTAGCGGGAGGCCAGAGAGTTCGGCTGCAGTCTTGAGCATGATCTCTGGACCGCGTCCAGCCATCAGGTTGGTGAACTTAAAGTCTCCCTCTTCGGTTGTGACGTACGTATCGCGAGGGATGCCGAGTATTGCCCCGGTCTGTTCTGCGGGCACGAGTCCGACGATGTGGATGCTGTCTGCACGAAAGCGGAGTTGGTTTTGTCCAACTCGTGCGTCTGAGCCAATGATGAGCACAAGCCGTGGGGAATCGCCGAGCCACGCCGGCTGACCTTCGGGTTGGCCACCCACGATCCGCCAGGACGTTTCAGCTTTGACGGCGAACCAAATGTCATCGTCGGCTCGGATCACGGCAATCGTGTCGCCGTCATCACCGAGCGTGCGGAGGGACGAAGTGAACGTCACGTCTTTCGATGGCGCCGGCAGGGTCGCAAGATACGTGGTCAAACCCGCGGGTGCATCCGGTCCCGTGTTTCGATCGTCGGCCCAGAAGCTGTAAAGGGCGCTGAGTGAGGTATTGAGTCCGGGATCCGCGTCACCTATGGCGCTGATCGTGACCACGGGTGCGTCTGTCGTGGTCGGCTTTGCGAGAGTGGTTGGTGTGGCTGTTGTGGTTGTTGCTTGGGAGGTCGTCGTAGAACTCGTAGTACTAACGGGTTGTGCGCCGCCTGAGCAAGCGGCAAGGGCGACCGAGGCGATGGTCAAGAGGGAGAGAATGGTGAAGCGGCGCACGGGCGAGGAGTGTACCGACAGCCCGCGGATATGCCCACCCCACAAGAGGGCAGGTGAGGTGCTTCCTTCCGTGTGGTGAAAGGGCGTAACATCGGTTCGGACAAGGAGACCCTGTGCGAGTTGTGATAGCCGGATGCGGCCGAGTTGGATCGAATCTGGCTCGTTCATTGGCCGATCTTGGCCACGATGTCTCAGTCATCGACGACCGCCCGGGTGTGTTCAAACGGCTCGGGTCCACATTCGACGGAACCACACACGACGGCCGAGCGTACGATGTCGGCATCCTCAAAGACGCTGGCATTGAATCCGCCGACGCGTTCATTGCAGTCACCAGCTCTGACAATGCCAACCTGATGTCGGTACAGCTTGCCAAGAAAGTGTTCCGGGTCGAAAACACGATCGCTCGGCTCGATGATCCGCAGCGTGCCGATGCTTACCAAGCGCTCGACGTCCAATACGTTGCTGGCGCGCAGCTCACCGCGAGGGTGATGCTCGAGCAGATCGTCGAGAATGAATTCCATCACCACATTTCGTTTCCCGACGGCGATGTCGAAATCGTCGACATCGTGCTCAACGACGGGGTCGTCGGTCTCACTGTTGAAGACCTAGAAATTGACGGGGCGCTCCGGGTAGCCGCCGTTCGACGGGCCGGGAAGACGACGATACCGAGCGACGACTACGAATTGCGTCCTCATGACCTTATCGCTGTCGCCGCCAAGGCCGGCGTTCGCAGACGCGTTCGGCGTCTTCTCAAAGAACGCAAGGCGTCGCTGTGAGAATTCTCCTAATCGGAGGGGGCAAAGTCGGGTCCTATCTGGCCCGCAGCCTCAGCGACGCTGGCCACGTCGTCACCGTGATCGAGGACACCGAGCGTCGAGCCCGGGACATATCCGACTCGGCGGATGTGCTGGTGTTCCACGGTGACGGCACCGACGTTGAGATGCTGCGATCCGCCGACGTTGAACGGGCCGACTGGGTGTTGGCCGTCACCGGTCTCGACGAGGTGAACCTGGTTGCATGCCAGCTCGCAAAGACATTGGGTGCCAAGCGCACCATTGCAAGGTTGAACAACCCAACCAACCGACCGACGTTCGAAGCCCTCGACCTACCGGTCGTTGCCGTCACAGATCTTATGGTGAAGGTCATAACGCAAGAGGTCGAAGTACCAGACCTGAGTCGTATTGCTCTCATCGGTGAGGGACAGCTTTCGCTTTGCGAGATCGAAATCCCCGAAGGGTTTCCCTACGTACCCCTATCAGAGCTGACGTTTCCGCAGCCTTCGATTTTCGTGACGGTCGTCTCGAGAGGTGTTGTCTCGCTGCCCCGAGCCGACACGCGGCTGCGGCCGGGGGACCGGATCACCGCCGTGACCCAGGTCTCGCTAGAAAGAGACTTGCACCATGCCATCACTCATGCTGGGGATGACCTACCGTGAGCGAAGAGCCCGAGTTTCGCCGTCACCGCGGGATTCTTGACGACGCACGCGGCGGTTTGACGACGTTTGGTCTGGAGTTCCTTGTCGTCCTCGCGATCGTGATATTCGGTCTAGTCGCCGCTGCGATCATCGTGGCGGTGGTCGTCTAGTGGCCGAGGTCGGAAACTTGTCTTCGAGATCATATAGGCCTCGGTAGGTCGTGCCGTGCTAATCAGGCCCGTCCGTCGCGACTTCGAGGCCATAGGACACAACCTCGGAAGAGTGTTCACCGTCGTCGGCGTGGCTGGATTTGTTCCCGCAGCATGGGCTGTGCTGTCGCAGGAATGGTATCCCCTGTCATCGTTCTTGCTGATGATCGGCTTGTTCCTCATCCTGGGCCAGCTTGGTTTGCGGTTACCGTATCGCGGTGAGATCGACCGCCTGGCGTGGAGTCACGGCATGGTCGTCGTTGCGCTGACTTGGCTCTTAGTCCCGCTCATCGGTTCGATTCCTTTCATGCTGTCCGGTCACTTCGCCTCCCCGCTGGACGCGTATTTCGATGCTATGTCGGGGCTGTCGACGACGGGGTTGTCGCTCGTGCAGGACCTAGACCATCTTGCGACCTCTCTGAACTTCTGGAGACATCTGCTGCACTTCCTTGGCGGGCAGGGCATCATCATTGCTGCGCTCGTCCTCTTTGCCGGGCGCGGAAACCTGACCCTGTATTACGGCGAGGCGCGGGATGAGAAGATTCTGCCGTCGGTGCGGTCGACGGCTCGTTTCATTTGGGCGGTCAGTCTTGTGCACTTGGTCGCCGGTGTTGCGGCGCTCGGCTTTGTTGGATGGCGCGTGCTCGGTTTCACACCAACTCGGTCTCTGTTTCACGGGCTGATGATCTTCTTTGCGGGCTTTGATACCGGTGGCTTCACTCCACAGTCGACGAGCATCGGCTACTACCACTCCGCAATATTTGAAGCCACAACCGCGGTGCTGATGATCGCCGGTGCAATGTCGTTCGGTGTGCATTTCGCCCTTTGGCGGGGAAAACGACGGTCGGTCATGGTGAATCTTGAGACCCGCACGATCCTCACGAGCCTCGGCCTCACAATGATCCTCACGATGGCCGGCCTTGCAGCTACAGGGGTGTATACGACCGTGTTCGGACTCGGGCGCCAGGGCATGTTCCAGGTGGTTTCTGCCCATACCGGTACGGGCTTTACCACGGTGTCGACGGCTGAGCTTGCCTCGTGGGGTGGTCTTGCGTTCGGTGGCATAGTGCTTGCCATGGCGCTGGGCGGGATGGGGTCGTCGACCTCGGGAGGGGTCAAGGCGCTCAGGGTCGGTCTCACCGTTCGAGCGATCGGCAACCAGATCAAACAGGTTTTGCTCGCTGAGGGTGCAGTCGCGCGGACGTCCTATTGGCAGGGTGGACGAAAGCAACTGACGGCAGAGCTAGCCCAGTCCGCAATGTCAGTGTCGTTGCTTTATGTTGCGCTTTTCATGATGGGTACGGGAGTCGCGCTGATGTACGGCTATCCACTGCAGGCCGCGTTGTTTGAGTCGGTGTCGGCCGGGGCATCCGTCGGTTTATCCGTCGGGATAACAGACGTGCCGATGCCTGCGTTGCTCAAGGTCACCTACATCGTTCAGATGTGGCTCGGTCGGCTTGAGTTTGTCGCGATATTCGCCCTGCTTGGGTTCTTCGTTTCCTGGGTGCGCGGCAAATGATGCGAGCAACGATCGTCGGCCTTGCATTGCTGATGTCTGGCGGAGGGGTTGCTTTTGCTCAGGGCGACGCGACCCGCGTCGTCGACATCATCGACGACTCTGCAGCTTACGCGGGTCCAATCGTCGTCGAGGGCGAGTTAATCGGCGACTACGGCCAGCGGTCGGACGGCACGATATGGACGCAACTCAACGATGACATATACGTTGACGATCCGACCGTGCAGGGCGGGTCCGGTGGGTCAAACATCGGTATCGGAGTCAGGGTGCCCGCGGCGCTCCTCGAAGGGATCCCCAACCCGGGCGGATATCGAGTACGGGGGCCGGTGGTGCGACTTGTCGGTGAATGGAAACACCACGATCCCGATCGTGGTGGCGAGAGTTATCTCGAGGTGGCCGAACTCACCCTGCTGAGACCGCCGGTCAAATTGCAGGAGCGCTGGGCGCCCATCCCGGGAGTGCTCGGGATAGGTCTTGTCATCGTTTCGATAACTCTCGCCCGCATCCGACGTAACAGCGATGCGACAGGCTGACTTTCGTCATCTACGATCCCTCACGACTGTGGCCCGGTTGCGGCACCGCTAGCGGTAGCTGAATAGATTTCCAAGGGTCCCGCACAATCTGTCTAACCGTACATGGGAGTGATCTGTGGATCCGCTGATTTGGCTTTACCTGTCGATGGCCGCTGGTGTCGGCGCACTGGTGTTGGCCGCAATATTCGCCAGAGAAGTGAACGCTGCAGACCCCGGCAACGACCGGATGGTCGAACTCATGCAAGACATCCGTGAGGGCGCAATGACGTTCCTCCGGCGTGAGTACACGGCGGTCACAGGCTTCGTCGCGGTGATGGCAGTCCTGATATTTGTGTTGCTCGACTGGGGTCGGCCGTGGGGTGCGATCGCTTACATCTTCGGTGCGGCGTTGTCAGCCCTTGCCGGGTTCATTGGCATGCGTGTCGCAACGGCTGCAAACGCCCGCACCGCACAAGCCGCGTTGGAAGGTGGAATCAACAAGGCTCTGCCGCTCGCGTTCCGCGGTGGCGCAGTCATGGGTTTCACCGTGGCCGGTCTTGGTCTTTTCGGTTTTTCCTTCGGCTACTGGTTTTTTGAAGTCATCCTTGAACTCGACGCATCGTTTAGCGTCATCACCGCCATCGGCCTTGGTGCTTCGACGATTGCATTGTTTTCCCGCGTTGGTGGTGGAATCTTCACAAAGGCCGCCGACGTCGCCGCCGACCTCGTCGGCAAGGTCGAGGCAGGCATCCCCGAGGACGACCCCCGTAATCCAGCGGTTATTGCGGACAACGTTGGGGACAACGTCGGCGATGTTGCCGGTATGGGCGCCGACCTCTTCGAGTCATACATCGGGGCGCTGGTCGCCCCGATCGTATTCGCTTCGTTTGCGTTCTCAGCCGCGACGGATGGCTTCCGGCTGGCAACGTTCATGTACCCACTGCTGATCGCAACTATCGGGATGGGTGCTTCGATCATCGGGTCGTTCTTCGTGAAGCCGGGCAAGGGAAGTCTGGCATCGGCCCTGCACAAGGGAACGTGGGTCGCAGCAGGACTCACCGTTGGGGTTGTCGCAATTCTCACCCCGTTGCTGTTCGACGGTCTCACTGAAGTTGAGAACGTATGGGGGCTGTTTGGTTCGGTTGTTACGGGTTTGGTTATCGGTCTTGCAATCGGGCAAATATCAGAGGTATTCACTTCCGACCACTACCGGGTTGTCAAGGGAATCGCCAAACAGTCTGAAACGGGGGCTGCCACGGTGGTGCTCGCCGGTATTGCGGACGGGATGCGGTCCGCTGCGTACTCGGTGATCGTCGTCGCTGCGGGCATGGGTGTCGCCTACGCCGGTGGCGAAGCTGCATTCACCTTCGAAAACTCGGGTATTTACGGTATTGCCATCGCCGCAATCGGGGTATTGGCGACGCTCGGTATCACGGTGTCGGTCGACGCATATGGGCCAATCGCTGACAACGCCGGTGGAATCGCCGAGATGGCTGGGTTGCCCGCCGAGGTTCGCGAGACGACCGACGCCCTCGACTCGCTCGGTAACACGACCGCCGCGGTGGCAAAGGGATTCGCAATCGCTTCCGCCGCCGTCACCTCGCTTGCTCTGTTCTTCACTTTCCGTGAGGCAGTTGGACGCGACAACCTGCCGGTTCTCGACATCCTCGACATTGAGGTAATGATCGGGTTGTTCATCGGCGGGATGTTCCCGTTCCTATTTGCTTCGATGACGATCAAAGCGGTCGGTAGGGCTGCGTTTGAGATGATCGAAGAAGTACGTCGCCAGTTCCGCGAAATTCCAGGGTTGCGCGAGGGCAAAGAGGGCGTACGTCCCGACAGCGCACGTTGCGTGGACATTTCAACGAAGGCCGCACTGCGCGAAATGATTATCCCCGGCTCGCTTGCCGTTGCATTGCCGATCGTGACCGGATTCATCTCGGTCAAAGCACTAGGCGGTCTCCTAGCCGGCGCCCTCCTGACAGGGTTCTTGCTCGCAATATTTATGTCGAACGCCGGTGGTGCGTGGGACAACGCCAAGAAGTTTATCGAAGCCGGCGCCCACGGCGGCAAGGGTTCGGAGTCCCACAAGGCGGCCGTTGTGGGTGACACTGTGGGTGACCCCTTCAAGGACACGGCGGGTCCCGCAATGAACATCGTCATCAAGGTCATGACGATCGTGTCGCTGATCTTCGCCTCGGCGTTCGTGGGTTAGCGAGTCGAAGCGCGCGAGGGGCGGTCGGCTAGTCGTCCAGCGGGCGCATGTCGGGGTCGTCGCGGCGGGCTTTTTCATCACGGTCTTTGCGTTCCCAGTACTGGGTCTCGGCCCTGCGTTGGGTCCGTCGGATGAGTGCGTACAACCCGAGGACTATCGCCGCCCCGAGCACCCAGACGACGCCCCCGCCGATCGGCTCTTCGGCTCCCTGGTGCGCGGAAGCAAGCAGAACATTGAACATGCAACGATTCTAGCTGTGGCAACTGCGCTGTCACGATCGCAGCCGTGCCGCGAGCGGTGGCCTAGTCTTCGTCAAACGCTTGGCCGGAGGGACAACTGTGGATGTCGAAATCGTGCTTGTCAGGCACGCACAAACTGAGGCCAACGCTGCGGGCATCTGGCAGGGGCAAGCCGATTCTGACTTTTCGCTAGCCGGTGCCGATCAGGTCGCTCGTCTCCGAAAGTGGCTCTCTGGAGAGACGTTTGACCGGGTCATCGTGTCCCCGCTTGGCCGGACCAAGGCGACCGCACGCGCAATTTATGGTGACGGCTTCGAGATCGACGATAGGTGGCGCGAGCCAAGCGTTGGCGAATGGGAGGGGATGGGGTACAAGGAGATAGCGGCGCTAGAGCCACAAAAGTACTTTGCTTTGATGAGCGGTGAAAACGTTTTGCTCGATGACGAGTTCCTCACCGATGTAGCCCACCGAACTAAGGCGGCGTTTGACGACATCGTCGGCGCAGCATCGGACGGTGATCGAGTGCTTGTCGTGAGCCACGCATTGGCGTTGTTGATGTTTGCATCATCCATTTTTGGCAACCCGAAACAGGGGAGTCTTGGCATCCAGGCGAACACCGGTGTCACCAGAGTCATCTTCGACGATGGTCACACCGAAATCTCGTCGTACAACGACACCGGCCACCTCGATCCCCTCGTGCCGTCTGTTCGTGAGGGAGATTCGCAGATTGTGCTTGTGCGTCACGGCGAAACTGAATCGAACCTTATGGGCCACTGGCAGGGTCAGAGCGATGGTGTGCTCTCGCCCGAGGGACACGAACAGGCGCGTCGTCTGGGTGAGCTGGGGTTGCGGCTCGATGCTGTGTACTCATCTCCGCTCGGTCGGGCGCGTGCCACTGCAAAGCAGTTGGTGACGGAGGCGGACGAGCTACGCATCGTCGACGACGTTCAAGAGCTCGATTTTGGGGCGTGGCAGAATATGCGGTCGGTTGACATCGCCGCTCAATTCCCCGACGAATGGGACTTGCTCCGAAACCAAAATCACGACATCCCTCGCGGTGGCACCGGCGAAACGTTCGCCGATGTGCAAAAGCGTGTCACGGTTGCTGTTGACCAGATCGCGCACGACCATGTTGGTGAAAGCGTTGCTGTGGTCTCTCATGGTGGTGCCACTCGGGCTTTTGCGCTCGGTGTTCTCGGGCATGGATACGCAGAACGTCGGCGTCTCGCGATTCTTGGAAACACCGCATACGCCCGATTCATATACACACCGCGGGGCACCCAGCTAGCCTCGTGGAACTGCGCACCACACCTGAGGTAGACCCATGCGGCTTCTTGTCGTCACCAATGACTACCCACCGAAACCCGGAGGCATCCAGCAATACCTTGTCAACCTTCTCGATGCCATGCCACACGACGTTCGGGTTCTCGCTCCGGCCGATCCGCTGGCGGCGGACGAGCCTTCTGTCCATCGGTTCGGGAAGGCTTTCATGTGGCCGACACGGGCCGTTAAGCGGTGGATTGTTGCCCAGGCGGTCGACTTTCGTCCCGACGTGATCCTCTTCGGCGCGCCACATCCCCTTGCATGGCTGGGGCCGGTGTTACGAGAGGAGCTTGGGGTGCCGTACGCCGTGTTGTGCCACGGCGCCGAGATCACCGTTCCCGCTGCTTTTCCGATTACGCGACAGCTATTGCGCCGGCCCCTGAAGTCCGCTGATGCGTTGTTTGCGGTCTCGGAATTCACCCAACAGCGCTTGCAGCGACTGACCGGTCGAACGGCCTCGTACATCGGCGGAGGTGTAGATCCCGACGGTTTTTCGGCCATCCATCGTGGCGTGCCAAAAGGACCGATTACCGTTGGGTGCGTAGCGCGGTTCGTCCCGAGAAAGGGCCAGCTACGCCTCATCAAGGCGGCCGAGCGGCTGTTCGATCAGGGAATCACTGTCAACCTCTTGCTCGTCGGCCGGGGTCGCCAAGAGGCGGTGATCCGCAAAGCCGCGGCGTCTTCACCAGTCTCGATCCGGGTAGAGGTCGACGTTCCGTGGCAGCGCCTTCCCGAGCTGTACGGCGAGATGGATGTTTTCTGCATGCCGTGCAAGAGCCGCTGGGGCGGACTCGAGGTAGAGGGCCTGGGTCTGGTGTTCCTTGAGGCTGCTTCGACCGGGCTCGTGGTGATTGCGGGTGACTCAGGGGGTTCGCCCGAGACGGTCCGCGAGGGCAGCACCGGATACGTCGTGTCCAGTATCGATGAGATCGTCGCGGCGATTTCTGCACTGGACGCTGATCGCGAGCTGCTGGTTGACATGGGTACCGCAGGTCGACGGCTCGTGGAACAGGAGTTCACATGGGGAGCGGTGGCGTCGAGGATGCAACCAGAGCTAGACCGAATTGTCGCCGAAAGCTAGCGGGCGCGTCTCACTAGCAGCGGGATGTGCATCTCTTCAGGAGTTGTGCCGCCATGGTTTCCCAGCATCCTGTCGTCGGCGTGTCGGTGGAGCAGTACCCAGCCATCTTCTGCGACAAGAGCACCGTCGGGGATTCGCTCGGCGAACGACGTATGGTGTGGAGCAGGACCCCACATGTGCACCATCTCATCGATCGGGACCCATGTAGCTGGAAGACCCTCTGCCATCGCGGCCCCGTCGCCCTTGACCATCATCACCCGGCTGTCCCCAAAGAGAACTCGACCCTCGTGGTCGGCGCGGTCAATTTTGAAACGTTGTTCGCGAGGAAAGTCGACATGTCCGTGGTCTGCAGTCCCAACGAGCGTCACGTTGTCCGCCAGCCGTTCTGATAGCCGTGACCAGATGGTCGAAACGGTCGTGATCGCCTCCGCATACTTTTCATGCTGCTGGCCGTACAGGTGGGCAGCGAAGTCGACATGGGGGATGTACGTCACGATCAGCCGACCCGGTTGCGCGGCAAGCTCGACGGTTGCATTGACGATCTCTTGTTCTGAATGGGCTGGCTCGAATCGACAGCCCCGGTACAGCAGTCGCGTAAGGCTCGATCCCTCGAAGTTGGCCGGTTGCACCGTGATCGCTTCAACGCCCCCGGCCTTGAGACGCTCCCAAGTGTTTGGTGCCGGTAGGAAGTCGTCGGTGTCAAGCTTTGTTGCCTCTCCCCACAGAGTTGTCCATCGGATTGTGTTGACGACCGTATCGTGCTCGGGCAGATGGAGCGTGTAGGCGAGCAGGCCATGTTGGCTGGGTGGTTGTGCGGTTGCGATACATGCCAGGCTCACAGTTGTCGTCGTCGGAAACGGTGCGTCGAGAGTCGCGACTTGATGGGATCGGATGTCTTGCGCGTCGGGATGATCGAGCTGGCGCACTCCGAGTCCATCGATGACGACCAGCACGTACGTTTCGCCATGCGGGATGAGGTCTGCAATGCCGGGTTCCAACGTCTTGTGTGGAGAGCTGCCGACGAGACGCTCTTCGACTGTGGCCACAAGATTGGGGAGGCTCGCTCCGTCGTAGCGAGGTGTGGTGAGCACATGAGTTGGCTTGGTTTCGACCACTGGCCCTCCTTGGTGGCAATGGAGCGACGGTATCGACGCTGCCTCAGAGGAAACGCTAGACGCGTGGATCCTGGCTGACTTTGGGCCGTCCGCTTCGCTACCTATACTCGCACCTCGAGGGCGACCTTCCGGCATGTTCACGGCGGAAATGAAGGATAAGAGAGAGTGTCAAGCTACTTCGGGGACTACGTCACTGTTGCTGTTTTCCTGATTGTTGGTGCCATTGTTGTCGGTGGCGGTGTCATCATGGCAAAAATGCTCCAACCGCATAACCCGACCGCCCTCAAAAGCCAGGTGTACGAGTGCGGAATCGAACCGGTCGGATCCGGGTGGAGCCAGTCTCACGTCCGGTATTACATCTTTGCGTTGTTGTTTCTCATCTTCGATGTCGAAGCAGTCTTCATTTTCCCCTGGGCTGTGCAGCTTGAAAGCTTCGCGAATGCCGGCCTTGGCGTCTTTATCCTCATCGAGATGTTGATCTTCATCGCGATTCTTGTGCTGGGGCTTGTGTATGCAATACGCAAGGGAGTGCTCACGTGGGAATAGTCGACAAGTTTGACATGCCGAAGCCGGTCTCGTGGCTCCTCAACTGGTCGCGCGCGTATTCGTTGTATTTCTTCCAGTTCGGACTGGCGTGCTGTGCGGTCGAAATGATGGCAGCTTCCGCCCCTCGGTATGATTTCATGCGCCTTGGCATCATCCCGTTGCCCGCCTCCCCCCGTCAGGCCGACCTCATGGTTGTCGCCGGCACCGTCACCGACAAGATGGCTCCGGCAATCCGCCGCCTGTGGGAGCAGATGCCAGATCCGAAGTACGTCATCTCGATGGGTTCGTGTTCGAACTGCGGGGGGCCCTACTGGGACTCCTATTCGGTCACGAAGGGTGTCGACCAGGTGATTCCGGTCGACGTGTAC
Organism: Acidobacteriota bacterium; assembly: GCA_022562055.1. Classification (NCBI taxonomy): domain Bacteria; kingdom Pseudomonadati; phylum Acidobacteriota; species Acidobacteriota bacterium. The sequence goes on from JADFQA010000004.1 coordinate 91,049, forward strand.
ATCCCGGGGTGCCCTCCCCGGCCCGAGGCTCTGATGGAAGGCATCGTCGTGTTGCAGAAGAAGATCCGCAACGAGAATATGCGCGAAAAGTGGAGCGAGCGTGACCGACAGCCCGTCTGACGCCGCCGAGGAAACCACCCAGAACGAACCGCTCGCCGAGTTCGCCGCTGCGATGGCCGATGCTGTCGGAGCCACCGATTGGTCGGCTGATAACGGGACTGTGCGCCTTCGTGTCGAGCGATCCGACTGGGTCGTGGCTGTACAGAAGGCGGTCGACGCCGGTATGGATTTCTTTTCGTTTCTGTCAGCGATCGACTGGGCCAACGAAGTCGAGGTCGGAGATGGCGTGCAGGCCGACACCGTCGACGAGCGTTACGAGTTGATTTGCCGCCTGTCCACAACGACCAGTGCCGACGCCGTCCATCTGGTCACGGACCTACCCAAGGATGACGCGTCTGTGCAGACGCTCACCGCGATATTCGGCGGTGCGTCGTGGCATGAGCGTGAGGCGGCCGAAATGTTCGGTATCGACTTCGTCGGCCATGGCGACCTCAAGAAGTTGTACCTCCCTGACGAGTTCGAAGGGCATCCGCTTCGCAAGAGCTTTCCCCTGCTCACGCGCGAGATCAAACCGTGGCCCGGGACTGTCGACGTCGAGGACAAGCCGTCCACGTCGAACGTTGAAGCCGACCCTGGAGCTGCGCAATGAGCCCGCTCGAGCAGGGAGGCACCATCCAGATATCCGACGCTGCGGTCTCTGTCGAACTTGAGACTCCGGGGATGACTCTGAACATTGGACCGCAACATCCGTCAACGCACGGAGTGCTGCGACTCATTGCCAAGGTCGACGGTGAACGTATCTCGTCGATAGAACCGGTCATTGGGTACATGCACCGGGGATACGAGAAGCTCGCGGAAGTGCGCAGCTACGCCCAGATCATGACGCTCATCAACCGGATCGACTGGACGGCCGGGTACGCAAACGAAATCCCGTTTGTTGTTGCAATTGAACGTCTCATGGAGATCGAGGTGCCGCCGCGGGCGCAGTACATCAGGGTCATCCTCACCGAAATGACCCGAATTTCCGCTCACCTTTTGTTCATGTCATCGTTCCCGCTTGAACTTGGTGCATCCACCCCGCTCATGTATGCGGTCCGAGACCGTGAGTATCTGCTTGGGCTGCTGGAGAGCGTGACCGGCGGACGGTTCCATCCGAACTTCAACCGAGTCGGTGGTGTCAGGCCGGTGTATGGCGGTGGCAAGATCACCAAGAAGCAAAGCCAGGATCTGCCCGCAGGTTTCATCAACGAGACCCGCGACATGGTCAAACTCATCAGGGGCACCTGCGACACGCTCGACAATTTGGTCACGGGGAACGAAGTGTTCAAGGCCCGCACCCAAGGTATCGGATTCATCTCTCAGGAGCAGGTGCATGCGTACGGGATCTCCGGACCAAACGCTCGCGCCTCGGGCATCGATTTCGATGTACGCAAACATGAGAACTACCTGCCCTACGACAAGTTCGACTTTGAAATCCCCACCCAACAAGCCGGAGACTGCTATTCGCGCCACCTCGTGCGCATGGCCGAGATTCGCGAGAGCTTGAAGATCATCGAACAGGCTGTCGGCGACCTCCCCGGCGGTGAACTGCGGGCCAAGGTGCCGCGCATTTTGAAGGTTCCGAAAGGCGAGATCTACGTCCGTGGTGAAAACCCCAAAGGTGAAATGGGTTACTACCTAGTGTCCGAGGGAGGGCAGATCCCGTACCGGCTGAAGATTCGGACGGCGTCGTTCTCCAACTTGTCGGTACTCCCGGACCTTATGCACGGCGCCCTATTGCCCGACCTCGTGGCGATTCTCGGCAGCCTCGATTTCGTTCTTGGAGATGTCGATCGATGAGTTTTGGGGTGCTGCTCACAGTCAAGGTGCTCGCTGTGCTCGGACTTATGCTTGGTGGTGCGGTCGTTGTGATTTTCGCGGAGCTCAAAATCGGCGCGCACATGCAAAACCGCGTCGGACCGTATTTTGCCGGAGGTCGCTACGGGTGGGCACAGCCGATCGCCGATGCCCTCAAGTTCATGCAAAAAGAGGACCTCGTCCCCGACGGCGCCGACGTACGTGTCTACAAAATGGCACCGTACATTGTCTTGATGGGAACTATCGGCGTATTCGTTGTGCTCCCAATCTCGCCGCGGTTTGTCGCCCGCGACCTCGACCTTGGCGCGTTCTACGCCTTGGCGATCTCGTCTTTGACAACGCTCGGTGTGTTGATGGCCGGCTGGTCGTCGAACAACAAATACTCGCTCATCGGTGGCCTTCGGGCGGCCGCTCAGTTGATCGCCTATGAGTTACCGCTTGTTCTCGCGGTTGTTGCAGTAGTTATTCAGGCCGAAACGGTATCAATTTCGGGCATCATTGAAGCGCAGGCGAACCCGGCGTTTTCGGTCGGGGGCCTCGATGTTGTTCTACCGTACGTGTTGTCTGGCCAGATCGTCGGATTTGCGATCTTTATGGTCGCATCCCTTGCTGAGCTCAACAGGATCCCGTTCGACTTACCAATCGCCGAGTCAGAGCTGACCATGGGATTTGTTACCGAGTACTCGTCGATGCGTTTTGCGATGTTCTTCCTTGCCGAATATGCCGGCATCCTCTCGATGAGCGCCCTCGCGACCGCGTTCTATCTGGGTGGTTACTACGTCCCTGGTCTGCCCCTGTCGACAATCGAGGTCCTTGGGCCGGTGATCTTCATATCAAAAGTGTTGGTCTTGGCATTTGTGATGATCTGGCTGCGATGGACATTGCCGAGGCTCCGTGAGGACCAGCTGCAAATACTTGCTTGGAAGTGGATGATCCCGGCCGCTCTTGCCAACATCGTGATAACAGCAACTTTCAAGGTGGTATTCTGATGGCTACCGACAGCACAAACAGCGGAACCGTCAACGGTGCAGCGCCGAAAGAGAAAATGGGTTTTCCTCTGAAGGGCATCTTCACCGGCATGGGGGTCACGCTGCATACGTTGTTCACACGCACACCGACGGTCCATTACCCGTTGGTTAAGGAGCGTCCGGTCGAGCGTGCTCGGGGTGTCATTGCGCTCGACACTGACGCTTGTACGAGCTGCATGTTGTGTGCCAGAGAGTGCCCCGATTGGTGTATCTACATCGAGGCCCACAAGGAAGACATTCAGCCTGACAAGCCGGGTGGTCGTGTCAAGACTCGCGCCAAGTTGGATCGTTTCGATATTGACTACGCGTTGTGCATGTACTGCGGCATTTGCGTCGAGGTTTGCCCGTTTGATGCGCTGTTCTGGACACCCGAGTTTGAGTATTCCGAGCTGAAGATCTCTGATCTACTGCACGACAAAGACAAACTCACTGAGTGGCTCGATACCGTTCCGACACCACCCGCTTTGGAGCCCTCATGAGCTTTAGCGAATGGATCGGCAACCTAGAGAACTGGTTCTTCACGGTGTTGGCGCTCAGCCTGCTCGCCGGGTCGTACCTGGTGGTGCAGAGTCGCAATGTCGTCCACGCTGCCATTGGCCTGGTAATCGCGACGGCGGGCTTGGCGGGACTCTTCCTCCTCCTGGGGGCAGAGTTTGTCGGATGGACACTGGTATTGGTCAACATCGGCGCTGTCATCGTGCTATTCCTTTTCGGCATCATGATCACCAGGGCGCCGCTTGGGTACGAGACGGACCTCAGCCACCCAACGACTGTAAGAGTTACTGCGGCGATCGTCGCGGGGTCGTTGTTCGGGCTGATTAGCTGGTCGATGATCGATGCGTTCGGCGCTTCCGAGATCCCCACCGGTCCTGGACCCACCCGCACGGCGGACATCGGCGCGTCTATGTTCACCAACTATGTGATCCCTTTTGAGGTCATGTCATTCTTGCTGCTCGCTGCTCTGATCGGGGGCATCGTGCTCGCTCGTCAGGATCCCACCGAGATGTCCGATTGATCATCAACCAGTTCCTCATTCTTGCTGCCGCCATCTTTGCGTTAGGTGTTTACGGGGTGCTGTCTCGTAGAAACGCCGTGATGGTGCTCTTGTCCGTTGAACTGCTTCTCGCGGCGGTGAACATCAACTTTGTTGTATTCGACCGGGCGCTTGCAGACGAGCTTGCGAGTGGCCAGATCTTCGCGTTGTTCATCATCGCCATCGCTGCCGCGGAGGTCGGGATCGGGCTGGCGATCATCCTGCTGATCTTCAGAAATCGCGCATCCGCAAACGTCGACGAACTCGATCTGATGAAGCTGTGATGCCCGCGCTCCAGGCCCTCGCTGCCTACGCTGCGCCGCTGATCCTTGCAACCGAGGAACACGGCGGTGGTGAGGCCCTGCAATACGGCAACGGCGGGTTGCTCGCTTCTGCCGCTTGGCTGATCCCGGTCGTTCCTTTGGTCGCAGCGTTTGCTATTGCCTTCTTCGGCAAACGGCTGCCACACAAGGGTTGGGAATTGGCGATGGGGGCCATGGGTTTCGTCGGCCTGTACGGAATTATTTTGGTGGTCATGTCGCTGAATCAGGGCATCACGTTCGAAGGTGCCATCTCGATCGGTGAGTTCGGACCGGTCGATATAGAGTGGGGATGGGTGGTCGACGGCCTCTCGACCATGATGTATTTCGTGGTCGGTGTTGTTGGCTCTCTCGTCTTTATCTACGCAAAGTCCTACATGGACGACGACATCCGGTATACCTGGTTCTTTGCGTCGTTCACACTGTTTGTCGGCGGGATGCTGGTTCTGGTCTCGGCGCCGAACCTCATCCAGCTCATCGTCGGATGGGAACTTGTCGGCGTTGCGTCGTACCTACTGATCGGGCACTACTGGGAAGATCACGCCAACTCGTCTGCTGCTATCAAGGCCTTCCTTGTCAACAAGGTTGCCGACGTTGGGTTGATCCTCGGAGCCATCATCATCGGTATGTCAGCCGGGTCGTTCCGTTTTTCTGACATCCTTGCGCAGGTGTCGAGCGGCGACAACGACGTGTTGAAGAAGTTTGCGTTTCTCGGGGGACTGGCGCTCTTCATTGCGGCGATGGGCAAATCAGCGCAGTTTCCGCTGCATGTATGGCTGCCGGACGCTATGGCCGGCCCGACGCCGGTATCGGCGCTTATGCACGCCGCGACCATGGTGACCGCTGGCATCTACTTGATCGCCCGATTGTTTCCCTTGTACTTCGTTGAAGGTTTTGCGGTAGACGTGCGGCCGATCATCATGATCGTCGGCGCTCTCACACTGTTCCTCACCGGACTGATTGCGTTGGTGCAAACCGACCTGAAAAAGGTGTTGGCCTATTCAACGTTGAGCCAACTTGGATACATGATCGCGGCAATGGGTGCCGGGGCCTACACCGCGGCGCTGTTCCACCTGTTTACCCACGCCTTCTTCAAGGCCCTGCTGTTCCTCGCCGCAGGCTCGGTGATTCACTCGGTGCATTCAAACGAAATGACCGACATGGGTGGGTTGCGCAAGTACATGCCGACAACCTTCAAGACGTTCGTGATCGGTTCGATCGCGCTTGCTGGGATCTTCCCGCTTGCCGGGTTTTGGTCAAAGGACGAGATCTTGGTGTCGCTCGGTGAGGCGAGTGGTGCTGCGGCGAACTTTGCGCTCTACCTCGCCATCGGCGGCGCGTTCATAACGGCCTTCTATATGACCCGCGCCATCTACCTGACCTTTTACGGCGAGTACAAGGGTGCCGGACACCCTCACGAATCTCCGAGGATGATGACAACGCCACTCGTCGTTCTTGCTGGGTTCGCGATCGTTGTAGGTCTCATCAACATCCCAGGCAGCACATCGGTGTTCACAAGACTCACCGCGGCACGGTTCACGCTAATGGGTGACATTCACGCAACCGAGATCAACTTCTCCATGGCAGCGCTCGGACTTGCGGCCGGTCTCGGTGGAATCCTCCTCGGCTACCGGTTGTGGTCCAAAGACGCTGACACTCAAGAGGCGCGTGATACGTTCCGGATTCCGGTGCTGTACCCGCTTCTGGAACACAAGTACTACATCGACGACCTGTATATGGATGGCATCATCCGTCCCATCCGTGGGCCGATCGCTCGCGCAGTTGACTGGTTTAACGGCCACGTCATAGACCTGGTCGTGAACGGTGCAGGGTTCCTCGCCATGTATGTCGGGAAGTATGTGTACAAGTTTGATCAGAGTGGCCTCGACGGTGCGATCCTTGCTTCGGCGGCCGCCACCGGTGGTGGAGGCGACGTTCTGCGTCGGCTCCAGTCGGGTCGGGTGCAGCAATACGCGGTGTTGATTTTCGCGGGGACTGTTGTCCTCGTCGCCGGATTTATTGTCTTTTGACAGGAGGAACGTAGAACATGGGTTGGTTTGACAACGGCTGGGGGCTTAGCCTCATCGTCTTCTTACCGCTGGTCGGAGCCGTGGCAGTTCTTCTAGTGCCAAAGGCGCAAGAACAACTGCTAAAAGTTACCGCGCTGGCTTTCGCGTTCGTCACGTTTGGCCTCTCGGTCGTGTTGGCGATTCGCTTTGACTACGGGGCGAGCGAGACGATCCAATTCGGCACGAACCAAGAGTGGATTTCGGCAATCGGATCGAATTATCACGTCGGTGTTGACGGCATTTCACTGCCGATGATCTTGCTCTCGACGTTCATCACGGTGCTTGCCCTCTTGTACTCGTGGAACCACTGGCCCGAGCCGCGCAACCCGAAGATATTCTCGATGCTGATCCTGCTGCTTGCCACCGGCATGACCGGGACCTTTGCAGCGCTCGACCTCATCTTATTCTTCGTGTTCTTCGAGATTGTGCTGTTGCCGATGTACTTCATGATCGGGATCTGGGGAGACCGTAACGAGGTGCGTATTCCGGTGATCGGCAAGGTCACCGAGATGCGACTGTACGCGTCGATCAAGTTCTTCCTGTTCACGCTGTTCGGGTCTGCGTTCATGTTGCTCGGGTTCATAGCGTTGTACTTCAGGTCGGGTTCAGGCGGAGAAGAGCGCACCTTCGACATGATCGAGCTTGCCTCCCGCGGCGACCTGTTCACCGGTTCCTTCGGCTTCTGGGTGTTTGCAGCGCTCGCACTTGGGTTTGCTGTCAAGGTGCCGATGTTTCCGTTCCACACATGGTTGCCCGATGCCCACACCGCTGCGCCGACCGTCGGATCGGTGTTGCTCGCAGCCGTCATGCTGAAACTTGGCACGTATGCGTTCATCCGTATCAGCATTCCGATCCTTCCCCGTGAGGCACTCAACTGGGCTCCAGCGATCGGGATACTTGCGGTGATCGGCATCATCTACGCATCGCTTGCGTGTCTTGCTCAGACCGACATGAAGCGCCTAATCGCCTTCTCCTCGGTCGGGCACATGGGATTTGTGATGCTCGGCATTGCCACGATGACCTCCATCGGAATAAACGCCGCGATTATCGGGATGGTTGCCCACGGTGTCATCACCGGCCTCATGTTCTTCGTAGCCGGTTCGATGAGCCACCGTTACCACACACGTGAAATGTCTCGTCTTGGCGGCAACCAAACGCTGATGCCGATAATGGGTGCGATACTTGCGCTGTCCGCAATGGCGTCGCTCGGTCTGCCCGGGCTTGCCGGCTTCTGGGGGGAGTTCATGGCGCTGCTTTCCGCTTTCAACCCGAACGCCGCGCTCGACGCGGGTCTGTTCCGCACTCTCATGGTGATCGGCGCCGTCGGCACCGTGCTCACCGCCGGGTATCTACTGTGGATGTTGCAGAAGGTCAACTTTGGGGAGCCGCGCGAATCCTGGGACGACGTCGATTTACATGACGTCGACAAGTGGGAGTTGCTTGCATGGGTACCCCTTGTCGTCTCCATCATTGTCATCGGGGTGTATCCGCGCATCGTTACGGGCGCTACGAACGACGCTGTAGTCGAACTAGTCAAGAACGCCTTTGGAGGCTAGGACGTGAACCTCGACTACCACGCACTTCTCCCCGAGATCATCCTCGCCAGCACTGTGATGTTGGTCTTGGTGGTGGACTTGTTGCCGGTGGACAAATACTGGACAGCCGTGGTTGGTCTCTTGGGGACGTCGGCCGCGATTGTGCCGTTACTCACACTGCACTTCTGCTCTTCATTGAGCTTCTGCGAGTCAACCGGCACACGGTCGATGTTCTCCGATGCGTACGTCGTGGATTCTTTTTCACTCGTTCTCAAAGGTCTGTTTCTTGTTGTCGCGGTTATCGTTTTGCTGCTGTCAGTCGGGTACATCGAGAGCGGTCAGTTCTGGCAGGGGGAGTATTACTTCTTGCTGCTCTCGTCTGTGCTCGGTGCAGTCGTGATGGCCTCGAGCCGGGACTTCATCTCGATGTTTGTTGGCCTCGAGCTGGTCACCGCACCGACGTTCCTGATGGCGGGTTGGCGCAAGGGCGACGCCCGCTCGAATGAGGCCGCCCTGAAGTACTTCATCATCGGGGTCATCTCGGCCGCGATCCTCCTGTTCGGCATATCGTTGGTCTACGGTGCGACCGGTGAACTGAGGTTTGTTGACGTAGCCGCGTCGATTGCAGTAGTTGGCGAGACACCGCTTCTTACGATCGGGATCTTGTTCACGGTGCTCGGGTTCGCTTTCAAGGTCTCGGCAGCCCCGTTCCACTTCTGGACTCCCGATACGTATGAGGGCGCCCCGACGCCGGTGACGGCGTACCTTTCCGTCGGGTCGAAGACAGCCGGGTTTGTTGGCCTTCTCACTATTAGTTACATCGCGTTTGGCACGGCACGCGGAACCTGGGCGGCGTTGATCTGGATACTGGCTGTGTCTTCGATGATTATCGGAAACGTGGTCGCGGTGAAACAGACCAACATCGTGCGCATGCTGGGGTACTCGTCGATAGCCCAAGGCGGATTCATGCTGGTGCCGTTTGGTGCGTTGGTGGGCGCCGATATCGGTCCCGAGGATCTTGAGCGAGCCTTCTTTGCGACCGTCACGTATGTGTTGATCTATGCAGCGATGAACCTCGGTGCGTTTGCGACAGTGATAGCTATATCGGATCGGATCAAGTCTGGCGATATCAAGGACCTCGCTGGTCTTGGTGCCTATGCGCCGGGCTTAGCAGGGCTGCTTGCAGTGTTCTTCATCAGTCTTGCTGGTCTTCCGCCACTTGGTGGGTGGTTCGCCAAGCTTGCCATGTTCAACAGCGCAATCGGGCCGGGGTCGTCGTGGGGTCTAGCGCTTGCCGTGATAGCCGCGATCAACGCCGTGGTCGCTTTCGCCTACTACGGCGGCGTTGTCAAGAGCGCCTGGTTTGATTCGCCGCCTGACACGATCTCACCGGAAATGAAGAACCCGACCAAAGTCGCGCCGCCACTCGCCCTCGCACTCGGGATTACCTTTGTTGCAACGATCCTGTTCGGAGTGCTTCCAAACGTCATCACCAACATGTCCGATCTTGCGAGCAGCCTCGTGAGCGGCTTGTAGGTGCTGATCTCGGCGGCTCGGCCTAACTGTCGTCGTGTGGTCCTCTAGCGGTCAGTTGGGCACCTCGTGACCCTCAAGCAGCGGATTGTTGCCCGTATCGAGACGGAGGGACCGATCCCTTTTGAGATCTATCAGGCAATGTGCCTCTACGACCCCGATGAAGGATTCTTTGCAGCGGCAGACGATGTTCGATCGTCTTACGGCGGCGACTTCCTCACCAGCCCGGAGCTGACTGCCCACTTCGGCCGCGCCGTCGGACGATTTGTGGATGACGAGATGAAGCTCTCGCCTGGTGATACACAGGTTGTCGAGGTCGCCGCCGGCTCTGGTTCGTTGTTGTCTGCCTTGCTCGAAGAGACCCGCCACCGCGACGCGTATGCAGTCGAGAGGAGCGCAGTTGCTCGCGACGCATTGTCTGGAACGCTTAGCGGCGATCGTGTGGTCGGAAATCTCGATCAGCTTCCGAGCGCCTCACATCGGATCACCATTGCCAACGAGCTGATCGACAACATTCCGGTTGCCCTTGTCGTGCGCACAGAGGACGGGTGGGTTGAGCAGCTTGTCGGGTGGTCCGGTACTGATTTCGGATTTGTCTACGAGGCTCCGCGGGACGCGGTGCGCGAATGGGCTGATCGACACGCGGGTGCGATCGAAGTCGGGTCCCAGGCCGAGGTGCAGATCGAAGCTGCACAATGGCTGCAACATCTCATCGAGGACACGGAATCCGGCACGGCGATCATATTCGACTACGGGGGGACGACCGAGGAGTTAGCAACCCGGCGAACGTCAGGAACATTGCGTACCTACCGAGGACACCACCTTGGGCCACACCCTTTCGACGAGCCGGGTAAATCAGACATCACCGTTGATGTCGACTTCTCCGCACTTCAACTCGCGGCCGTTGATGTGGGCGCGACGTGCGAGTTGATTCGTCAGGATGATTTCTTGACCAGGTGGGGATTGCGCGATGTTATGTCGCGACTTCGCAGAGAAGAGCTCGAAGCAGCTCGCGCTCGCGATGTCATGCTTCAGATGCGTCTCCGCTCAGAGAGGCTAGATGTTGAGACAGTGTTACACCCTCGCGGTCTAGGTGATTTTCGCGTGCTGATTGTCCGCTGGGCAGGACGTTAAAGGTCCTGCGGACGACGTTAAAAGTCCTGCGGACGACGTTAAAAGTCCTTCGGACGACGTTAAAGCTCCTCAGCAACAGGCCTAACGTGATGCGATGAGTGAAATTCCAGAACCGCGCAAGATCGAGGTTTCCGCTGGCGAACTTCTCAGGATCGACTGGGAGGACGGCGCGACGACATCTATGACGGCTGCCGAGTTGCGAGCGTGCTGTCCCTGTGCGGGCTGCCGGACTCTCACATCCGAGGGTGGCGAAACACGTGACTACGGTGCAGCACGTATTGAGTCGACGGTGCTCGTTGGAACCTACGCCCTCGGGTTCACGTTTTCGCCGGATCAGCACGGCACCGGAATCTACAGTTTTGAGATGCTGCGTAGTTACGCGGTCCGATAGCGTCAGTCGGCCACTATCGGGAGTAGTCGCGAGTCCTCGAGCGCGGCGGTGCGATGACCTGCCTTGTCGTGATACTGACGGTCCTGTGTCATTGCAACAAACGCTCCAAGGTCAGGATACCGAGCGATCAGCACCTGATCCCAGCGTGCGTCCTGCGGTCCGATCAACAGCGCTCCTGCGGAACCGCTCAAAATCACTTCGCCACCGGCGGCGGCAAAAAGAGGGCCGACGTGTTCCATGTAGATCTGATATGCCGCCGCCCCCGAGATCGGCTCGTCGGGAGTCAACTCGGGGTTCTCGCTGTAGTTCGCCTGCTTGCGAAAGCGCAGCAGATTCAGCATGGTCACTGGGCCGGTTAAACCTCGCTGCATGAGCTCAGCAATGGACTCCGGAGTTGGTGAAATGTACATCGTGAAACCTTAACGCGCGGCCATCCGTCGCGGTGTCACGACGGTGCGGTGAGCTGTCGCAAGACCCCGGCCGGACGCTCGCACACATCGGCATCGTTCTCGCCGCGGCCGCTAGTCCCGCGAGGAATCTTGGTTCGTTCATCAGCGAAAACTTCAACGGCACCTGAGGATCCGCGGGTGAGTGTGTAGTGGTCCGCAGGAGCCTGCGACGGACAGGAAGTCGCACCGGCTGCCGGCACGGCCCTTCAGTGTGTGGCTGGAAAGACCGTCAATTACCCGAGAGCTAGTGTTCGGCGACCGTCTGATCACGGCCGTATCCCGATAGGTGCCTTGGATGATGAACAACCTCATGACCCCGCCTTTCGTCAATCTTCGTAGGCGTTACTGGTCGCGGTCGGCTTTTGTAACGTTCACGGAGCCCGAGGTATCCTGGTGACCCAGCCCTTGGATCAGTCCGTAGACGCCGATCGGCGGAAACCTCTCATCCTGTGGATTGTGCCACTCGTCGCTTCGGTATTCGTGCCTGCTTTGTGGTGGACAGGGGCAGATTGGCCCTTTGCGTTTAGGCCCGACCTTGTCGCCACGATGACAACGTTTGTCGTGTTCTACGCCACGGTCATACTGGCGGCGCTCTCACACGGGTTTCGCCACCGGATTCGGTGGGCGATGGGTGTCACTACAGTCGTGGTAGTTGTCAGTTTCCAATGGAGCGCGTTTGTGGGGACCGCGGAAAATTTCTCCGCTGTGACCGGTGTCTCGTTCCTTGCAGACGTCATCCCAGTAGCCATTGCCGGATCGCTGATTTGGATTTCGGTTCGGCTTGCGCACGATTGGCAGTTTGCGATAATCGTCGGAACGGCAACTATCGCAGCCCTCGTCGCAGCGGCGCTCGTCAGTTTCTCGCTGGTCGCTCCATCACCGAGTCCTCTCGAAATTGCGACGGCGATGCCTGGGTCGCCGGACGTGCTTCTCCTCGTCCTCGACGGCTATGGTCGGGCCGACTGGCTCGAAGACAATTTCGATTTCGACAACGGCGCATTTCTTGCAGAGCTGGAGTCACGTGGTTTCGCCATCGCCACGGAGGCCACCGCCAACTATTCGTATACGTTCGGCTCCGTGTCCTCGATGTTGAATCTTGACTACGTCTTCTCTCTGGGAGAGGTCACTGAGGATGAACGGAAGGAAATGCGTGCAGCCCTCACCGGAGCGGTGGGTCTCATTCCAGCGTTCAAGGAAGCGGGATACGAAGTCGCTTACATCGAAAACGTGTGGGGTGGTTCGCGATGTGGTTCGGCCGTCGATTGGTGTATCCGCACCGGACTTGCGAGACACGGTTTATGGAATCTAGGCCGAATGTCCATCTTGGCACCCCTTATGGCGACGCTAGTTCCTGATCCGCTCACTAGCCTGGCACTTGAGCAGCTCCAGTCTCTTGGTGAAATGGTGACCGAGCCGCACCCAAACAGCAGCCCGCGGTTTACGTTCGCGCATGTGGTATTGCCGCATGCGCCGATGTTATTCAGCGCCGGCTGCGCACGCCACTCTTACGGTGAGGCCCGCAGGTGGGGAGTTGGAAGCGAGGAACTGCAGGCGGAGCGTCAGAGCAACTACGTTGACCAGGTCAAATGTGTCAACCGCCAAGTTGTCGAAGCCCTCGACTCCTTTCTCGGCGAACATCCCGACGGCATAGTCATGATTACGGCCGACCACGGACCCGCCTCGAACCTCCTGGTGGATCTTCCCGCAGACGAATTGGCGCCAGCGACGATTGACGAGCGGATGAAGATACTGAGTGCCTACCGGCTGCCGGGATGCGAGGAGGCCTTTCGCAGGGATCTCACGCCGGTGAACGGCGTTCGTGTGCTTCTCAATTGTGCGACCGGTGCGGGATTGGGTGAATTGCCTGATTCGCCGGCGGATGCCTCCGAGTCCTCTGAATGATTGAGCCTGGGTCCTTTCGGGATCCAACGTCACGGGTCTTCTATGACGGTGATCGCGTACTACGGGGGCTTTCGTCTGACATGGCTGAATCCGATGCCTCGGTGCGAAAGGGTGGGCTCATGGCCACCCTCGTTTCGGAGGGCATGTTTGTTGACAGTTGGGTCGTTGACGATGTCCTCCCGCCCGCCGGTGTCCCGTCGGCGACGGTCGTTGAGTCGGCCCGGGTTCCGCTGGTCAGCTATCCGAGTGAGTGGTCGTTTTCGATGCTGAGAGACGCGGCACTGACCACCCTCGACGCAAACCTCTTATGTCTTGAGCAGGGGTTCATTCTCAAAGACGCGTCCGCGTTTAACGTGCTCTTCCGCGGTGTCACTCCGGTCATTGTCGATGTCACGTCCGTTGACGTTTTCGGCGAGGAGGGGACCTGGGCAGCCTACGGCCAGTTCTGCGATCATTTCCTCGCTCCTCTTATGTTTGAGGCGTTCTGTGGAATCCCATTCCGCCGCGTGCTGCACTCCGAGACAGACGGTCTCCCGATTGGGGACCTCAACCGACTCTTGCGTGGCCGCTCCGCGTTGCATCGAGGTGTCCTGTCGCATGTTCGGCTGCGCAGCTACCTAGAAGGACGTTCCGCGGGCATGGACACAGACAAGCGCCGTGATGTGGCCAAGGTCGTGTTACCAAAAGCGGCCGTTGCTCGCACGATCAGAAAGATGCGCAAGCTTGTTTCCTCTCTAGAATCGAGCGCTCCGAGCACATGGGCTGACTACGAGGCGGCGCTTCCCTACGAGGAGGTTTCGTCACAGGCAAAGGCAGAGTTTGTGACAAGCGCCGCAGTAGCGACGAAATCGCACTCTCTGGCGGTCGATGTCGGCGCCAATGTTGGTCGTTTCACCATGATTTTGACTGAGCACTTCGACTCTGTGGTCGGCCTCGATAGCGATTCGGGCACGGTCGACGCGTTGTATACGTTGCTAGCGAAATCCGACACCAAGAACCTGACACCGCTCGTTGTTGACATCACCAACCCGACTCCATCGTTCGGTTGGCGTGGGATCGAACGGTCAGCCTTCACAGAGCGCGTGCAACCCGACTTTGCAATGTGGCTTGCTGTCATGCATCACCTATGTCTTGGCATCGGCATACCGCTTGAGCAGATGGTCGCACAGATCTTCGGGTTCAGCCGTGAGGCGGTTGTCGAGTTCGTCTCTCGCGACGACCCAATGGCGCAGCGGATTTCGGCGAGCCGCACCACAGCCCTCGCCCCATACAGCCGAGACCTGTTTGAGGAGTATGTCTCCTCTCACGGACGGATCGTGGAGCGACATGAATTGACCACAACCCGAACCCTCTACCACGTGGCAACTAGCTAATCGTACGATGTTGTTCACGGGTCGCGGGCCCGGTCGTGGATTTCGTACCGCTTGCAACGGCTGTTTCTCGAGCAAGGTCAACGAACGCGGCCGGGGACGGTGCGTGCCATCGCGGCTTTCTGCGCATGAGATGTCTGGTTGTCGCTGATTTCGGATAGGATTTGTGTAGATGCTGAACAATCTCAAGACCACGGCTTTGATGGCCTTTCTCGGTGGGCTGCTGGTTGCGGCCGGGTTTGCGTTCGGGTCTCAAACGGGTGCCATCGTGATGCTTGGTGTGGCCGCGGCACTGAACATGGGCATGTACTTCTTTTCCGACAAGATCGCGCTCAAGTCTTCGCGTGCTGTACCGGTCACCCAGGAGCAACTTCCAGAGGTGTACAGCATTGTCGGATCGTTGGCCGCTGCGCACAGCATTCCGATGCCCCGCATTTACGTGATCGAATCTGCACAACCGAACGCGTTTGCCACTGGCCGCAACCCCAAACATGCAGCGGTCGCGGTGACGACAGGGATCTTGTCGATGATGAGCCGCTCCGAGCTCGAAGGTGTGCTTGCCCACGAGCTCTCCCACGTCATCAACCGCGACATTCTCATTTCATCAATCGCGGCCACGGTTGGCGCCGCAATATCGCTGCTGTCAAGAATGGCGATGTGGGGTGGCCGAGGCAGGAACCGCGGCGGTAACCCGATCGTGTC